>CAZHIV010000067.1:0-5711 GCA_964532675.1 uncultured Planctomycetaceae bacterium | reverse complement strand
CCCTTGTGCTCGGCGGCCCGCTTCAGCACGTCGCCAAGGTGCTTGATGTGCACGTCGATGCTGCGGGCGACGAAGGTGGCCTCGCAGCCGATGGCGATCGAGAGCGGGTGTAGGGGGTTGTCGATCGAGCCCATCGGCGTGCTCTTGGTGACCTTGCCCAGCGGCGAAGTGGGCGAGTACTGGCCCTTGGTGAGGCCGTAGATGCGGTTGTTGAACAGCACGATGTTGATGTCGAGGTTGCGGCGGATGGCGTGCATGAGGTGGTTGCCGCCGATGGAGAGGCCGTCGCCGTCGCCCGTGATGACCCACACGTTGAGATCCGGCCGCACGGCCTTGAGGCCGGTGGCCACGGCGGGGGCCCGGCCGTGGATCGAATGCATGCCGTAGGTGTTCATGTAGTACGGGAAGCGGCTGGAGCAGCCGATGCCCGAGATGAACACGATCTTTTCGCGGGGGATGCCCAACTGCGGCATCACCTTCTTCATCTGGGCGAGGATGGCGTAGTCGCCGCAGCCGGGACACCAGCGAACGTCCTGGTCGCTGGCGAAATCGGTCGGCTTCAGGACGGGGAGGGGGAGGTCGACGCTCATGTTGTTCGTTGCCTATGTGATGGATGATCGCGATTCGGTGTATTTAGCAAAGAGTGGGAGAGGGGGAGAATGGGAGAGGGGGAGATGAGGCGCGTGTGATTTTGATTTCGCCGTCTCCCTCTCTCCCATTCTCCCACTCTCCCACTCATTTCTATTTCAGCCGCCGTGGGCGACTTTTTCTAAAACGGCTTTGACGGTGGTCTCTTCGGCGAGCGGCTCGGGTTTGGCGAGGGTGTCTTTGGTGTCGCCCCGCAGGAGCGACTCGATCTTTTCGACGATCTCCGACACGCTGAAGGGCTTGCCTTGGACCTTGTTGAGGCCGATCGCGTCGACGAGGTACTTGGCGCGGACGACCATCCGCAACTGGCCCATGTTCAGCTCGGGAATCAGCACTTTGTCGAAGCGGTTGAAGATGTCGCCCAATTCGTTCGGCAGTGGGTTGAGATAGCGGAGGTGGCAGTGGGTGACCGCCTTGCCCGCGGCCTGCACGGCATGCACCGCGGTGGCGCAGGCGCCGTAGGTGCCGCCCCAGCTGAGCACCAGCAGGTCGCCGCTGGCCGGGCCGTCGAGCTTTTGCGGCGGGATGTCGTTGGCGATATTGGCCACCTTCTGGGCGCGGGTATTGATCATGTGCTGGTGGTTGGCCGGATCGTAGCTCACGTTGCCCGTGATGTCCTGCTTCTCGAGGCCGCCGATGCGATGCTCCAAGCCGGGCGTTCCGGGCAGGGCCCAGGGGCGGGCCAGCCGCTCGTCGCGCTCGTAGGGCAGGAAGGCGTCGCCATTGGCGCGGGGGCCGGGGTGCTTGATCTCGATCTTCGGCAGGGCGGCGAAGTTGGGAATCCGCCACGGCTCGGAGCCGTTGGCGATGTAGCCGTCGGTGAGCAGCATGACGGGCGTCATGTAGCGGACGGCGAGCCGCCAGGCCTCCTGGGCGACTTCGAAGCAATCGGCGGGGCTGCTGGCGGCGATCACGGGCATGGGGCATTCGCCGTTGCGGCCGAAGAGGGCCTGCATCAAGTCGGCCTGCTCGGTCTTGGTGGGCAGGCCGGTGGAGGGGCCGCCCCGCTGCACGTTGACCACGATCATCGGCAGCTCGGTCATGACGGCCAGGCCCATGGCCTCGGCCTTGAGGGCGATGCCCGGGCCGCTGCTGGCGGTGATGGACATCGCGCCGGCGAAGGCGGCGCCGATGGCGGCGGTGACGGCGGCGATTTCGTCCTCGGCCTGGAAGGTGAGCACGTCGAAGTTCTTGTGCCGGGCCAGCTCGTGCAGGATGTCGCTGGCCGGCGTGATCGGGTAGGCGCCGATGAACAGGCGTTTGCCGCTCAGCCGGGCGGCGGTCATCATGCCCCAGGCCAGGGCCGTGTTGCCCATGATGCTGGTGTACGTGCCGGGGGCCAGCTTGGCTTTGGGAACGTGGAACTGGGTGCTGATGGCCTCGACGGTTTCGCCGTAGTGGAAGCCGGCCTTGAGGGCGGCGGTGTTGGCCTGGGCGATCTCGGCCTTGCGGCCGAACTTGTCCTCGATGAACCGCAGCGTCGGCTCCAGCGGTCGGTCGTAGAGCCAGAACACCAGGCCCATGGCGAAGAAGTTGCGGCAGCGGTCTGCCTCCTTCACGCTCAGGCCCATGCCTTCGACCGCGGTGCGCGTGAGCTTGGTCATGTCGACCGAGTGGACGCGGTACGATTTCAGGCTGCCGTCGTCGATGGGGTTCGCCTTGTAGCCGGCCTGCTCCAAGCCCTTGGGGTCGAAGGCATCGGCGTTGACGACCAGGATGCCGCCGGACCGCAGATCGGAAAGATTGGTGGCCAGCGCCGCGGGATTCATGGCCACCAGGGCGTCGACGGTGTCGCCGGGCGTGTAGATGTCCTTGCTGGAGAAGTGAATCTGAAAGCCGCTCACGCCGGCCAGCGTGCCGCGGGGGGCGCGAATCTCGGCCGGGAAGTCGGGGAAGGTGGCGATGTCGTTGCCGACCAGGGCCGAGGTGTTGGTGAATTGAGAGCCGGCGAGCTGCATGCCGTCGCCCGAGTCGCCGCAAAAACGAACCGTGGCTTCATCGAGTGTGCGAATGGGCTTCTGGGCAGCGGTGGTAGTAGCCATCGTCGAATGAAATCCTTAGCCTCAGTTGCCGCACTGAGGGTTGTTGGGGGGGCGAAATCGTGGCTGGGCGCCAACGTTCGAGGCGATCGCCGGAGCAACCGTGCGGCGGACGGCGATCGGCCGTGGGGGTCTATTCGTATTGTTGGAGTCGGCGCGCCGCAAGACAAATCTTGACGTCGCAGAGCGCATCATCAGGCTCCTTCGCGCGCTCGCGGCGCGGCCTTCGGATCGGGCGGCAGGTTGTACACCGTCTCGGGGAAGTGGTCTACGAGGTAACGCACGATGCCGTGAACGGCCACCACGCCGGTCGGCTTGCCGTCGTCGTCGACGATCGGCAGATGACGATAGCCGCCCTCCGCCATGACGCGGATCGCCTCGGCGACCGTGGCGCCGGCGGAGATCGTTTTGGGCGAGCTCGACATGACGTCGCGGACGGGGCTCGAGAAATCGCCGCCGCGGGCCATGAGCTTCAGCGCGTCGCGCTCCGTGAGGATGCCGACCAGCTTGGCGCCGTCGCAAATCAATGCCGCGCCGGTACGTTGGGCCCGCAGCAGTTGCAATACGTCGCCGACGCTGTCGTCGACCGTGGCGGCCAGCGGTTGATCGGGATAGGCGGACCCGACTCCCTCGCTCTCTAAGCTAAGCTGAAAATCCACGGGTGTAGGACTTTCGTGTAACCGTCTCTAGGGCGACCAATCCGCGACACAACAGCGTTCATCAACCAGGCCGCCTGCGGCGCGTCGAGTGCACATCATGTGCGAGAACACACTCGGTGGGATGCACTCCCAAGCCGGCGCCAACAAGCGCCATAAGGTAATTTACCACGCTACGCTGGTCTGTTGAACCGCAGAAGTCGTGGAATTTCATTGAATTCTTTGTCGCAGCGAGCCGAGACGGACGAATCGCAAACAATGGCGCGCGACTTGCCCTATAGCCGCGACCCGACGGGTCGCGGGTCCGCTTTCGTGCCTTCCCGGCGACCCGTGGGGTCGCGGCTAGTGAAGTGGTTACTGCCCCGGTTGGGGCGGGCGCTGGTAGAATTGGGTCAAATCCAGGCCTCCCCGCTGCTCTTCCTCGATGATTTTGAGGCGCGATTCGAGTTGCTCCAACCGGCGAGCTAGCTGCGGAAGCAGTGCCTGTTCCTTGTCGGCGGCTTTCTGACGCGGCACGGCAGGGTAGCCCAGTTGACGCTGCAGCGAGGAAAACAAGTAAAGCGGGTCCTTGCGGCGGTTGGCCAGGGCGATGCGGCCCTCCCGCTCGCCGAACAGCACCACCGCCTCATCGGCCGAGGCGGGTTGGGCGGCGTCGGTCGCGGCATCGGCCTCGACAGTCGGCGACTGCCGGGCACGCTCGGCCGCCTCCTGCCGCTGCCAGTAATACTCGCTGTGCACGTAAAGCAGGTCGGCGATGTCGACCATGCCGATCTGTCGCCGGACCTGGCGAATCCAGTCGCGCCACGTTTCGTCGTAGACCGGGTCGCGGGCGATCGCCTCCAAGCCGCGGTCGTAGCCCAGCCGGTTGCGGCAGAGGGCCTCGAACTGGTAGAGAAAGATGCCCGGCCGCGTCGGCTGGGCGGCGCGGTACTCCGCTTCGGCTCGCAGGATATCCAGGCCCACCCGCAGGTCGAACCGCAGCCGTTCGTTTTCCGATTCCTGGATTACGAACGCTTGAAAGGGCGTGAAGTAGTGCGGCAGCAGGCTCATCGCCGGGCCGAGCACGCCCTCGTGGCGGAGCTCTCCCAGCAGAAAATCGATGGCCAGCGGCAGCTTGGTCGTGACCAGCACTTCCTCGCGCACCGAGGCCAGGACCTCCTGGGCGGGCAAGTTGCCCGCGAGCCGCTCGGCGAGCGCGCGGAAGAAGTGGGCCTGCTCGATGTACTCCTCGCGGTCGAGGGCCCCCCGCGGCACGGCTTGCGGTTCACTGGCCATCCGTCGCGCCGCCTTTCCGGCTGGCCGGATGCTGGATGCTCGATGCTTGATGCTGGATGCCTGATGTTGGCTTCTTCAGGTAGCGGTCGGTGAAGGCCACGGCTCGGCGCAAGGCCTCGCCGTCGAAGATGGCCGTGAAGTGGCCACGCTCTTCGACGGTGTACATCTCGGCGACGACGCCGCTGCTGGCGAGCAGCTCGACCATCCGCCGCGGGCTGTGGATCGGCACCAGGGCGTCGAGCGCGCCGTGGAAGAAGAACATGGGCGGATCGTCGGCCGTGGCGAAGGCGGCCGGCGATGCGTTGTCGTACGCCTCCGGCCGGTCCGCGCGGGAGCCGCCGAGCCAATAGGCCAGCCGGGTACTGCCGGGCGGAAGGGAACGGAAGTCGCACGGCGCCCCGCCGGCGACGACGGCCTGGAGTCGCGCGCTGGGTGCGTCTGCGGGCACGCCCGGTTCGCGAATGTCGGCGTCGTCCAGCGCGCCCAGCAGGGCGACGAGGTGGCCGCCGGCCGAGTAGCCGTAGCCGCCCATGTGTGCGGGGTCGATCTTGTACTCGGCCGCGTGGGATCGGAGCCACCTGACGGCGGCCTGGCAATCGTGAAGCTGGGCCGGGAACCGATGTTCCGGGGCCAGCCGGTAGCTGATGGCGGCGGCGGTGTATCCCTGCTCCGCGAAAGAAATGGCGATGGCCGCGAGCTGGGCCCGCGAGCCCATGGTCCACCCGCCGCCGTGGACGACCAACACGCCGGGAAACGGGCCATCGCCCCGCGGCAGGTACACATCCATGCCGAGCGGGCCGGAATCCCGTTCGGAGTAAACCCGATTCCGCCGCACCTCGACGTCGGCTTCCGAGCCCACCGCCATCGTGGCCGACGCTAAGAGAACAAGTGAAGCCAAACACGATGATTTCAATAGTTCCATGCCTGCTCCGGCGGCTGCGCAGGGTGGTGGCCGACGCTCTGACACCTATAATAGAATCTGGCGGCGTGCGGGCAAAGCTTGGTGTAGTCGCCGCGATTGGTTGTTGGCGAAACTCCGGGCGCGGCGAGCCGCCGGGCTTGTCCCGGCGGGGATAAACCCCGCCGCTCGCTT
>CAZHIV010000066.1:0-8179 GCA_964532675.1 uncultured Planctomycetaceae bacterium | reverse complement strand
CCACGAGCCGCGGTGCCGACCTCAGGCACGAATTGACGGTGCCCTTCGCCACGGCCGTGCTCGGCGGCGAGGCGGCCCTGACGGTCCAACGCGGCAGTGGGAAGCTGGAGACGATCCGCGTCAAGATCCCTGTCGGCATCGACGACGGCAAGAAGATCCGACTCCGCGGCCAGGGCGAGCCCGCCGCGGCGACCGGCGCGCCGGCCGGCGACATCCTGCTGACGATTCACGTCAGCCCGCATCCGTATTTCCGCCGCACCGGCAACCGGCTCGACGTGCGCGTGAGTGTGACACTGGCCGAGGCGGTGCTCGGGGCGAAGGTTGACGTGCCGACGCCGCACGGCACGATCTCGCTCACCGTTCCGCCCAACACCTCTAGCGGCAAACGGCTGCGGATCAAGGGACACGGCGTGCGGCCCGCCGGCCAGCCGCCCGGCGACCTGTTCGCAGAAATCCAAATCGCGCTGCCGGAGAGCCTCTCGGCGGCCGATCGTCAGCAACTGGCCGAAATCTCGGCTCGATATCCTCAACAACCGCGTGCGGACTTGCGATGGTAATCAGCTCCCACGTCCTGTTGCTCGCTCAGCAATCGGCCGAGCCGGTGCTGGAGCAGCTCGATCCGCCGCGGCGGGCGGCCGTCATCATGGCTTTGCTCGCTCTTGTATTAACCGGGATGCTGCTCGTCGCGATCGCGATGCTGGGGGCGAACTGGGCTCGCCGCCTGGCGCGTCACCGGCCAGGCCAGCGGCAATCTACCGTCGATGCCGAGGCCGCCAGGAATCGCCGACTCCGCGAGTCGCTGCATCCCGTGCTGCCCGATGAAAAAAGCGAAGACACGATTCATATGGGCGGTTCGACAAAGGAGACGAAGGCCGACTGATAAGGCTTGGAGCGTTCTAACAAAACGTCTACCGAAAGGGGGACAGGCACAATTTGCTCCGAGGACTCCGCAAATTGAGCCAGTCCCCGGCCGTTTTGTTAGAACGCTCTTAATCCGCAAGCGGGTGATCGAGATCGGTGAAGTAGCGCGCTCATGGCCGACAATCGGTTTCCAAAACGGGTGCGATTGTTGCGGCCGCGCGAATTCGAGCGGGTGTTCGCCGCCCGGGCCTCGGCCGGCGATGCATCGCTTGCCGTGTACGGGGCGCTGAACGATCTCGGCTATGCGAGGTTGGGTCTCACCGTGTCGCGGCGGATCGGCGGCGCGGCGGCTCGCAACCGTTGGAAGCGGCTCCTGCGCGAGGCGTTCCGCCTTACGCAACACCGGTTGCCGCCGCTGGACTTGGTATGCGTCGCGCGGGCGGCCGCGCCGCCCGAGCTGCGCCAATTGATGGAGGCGTTGCCGGTGATGGCGAAGCGCATCGAGCAGCGACTAAAAAGAGATGTTCCGCGGGGCACGCGAGAGGCGCGTGAAGACGTTGAATAAGCTAGCCTCCACCATCTGGCGCTTGCCGGCGCTGCTACTGATCGCGGCCACCCGGGTATACCAGCTCACTCTCAGCCCCCTGGTCGGCCGCCACTGCCGGTTCGAGCCCACGTGCAGCGCGTATTTCATTCTGGCGGTCCGTAAGTTCGGGGCCGTGCGCGGGACATGGCAGGGGCTGCGGCGCATCGCAAGGTGCCATCCGTGGCATCCCGGCGGCTACGATCCGCCGTGAGCGAACCGCGCGCCGGCCGCAAGCACCGTGCGCTAGCATTGCTAGCCGCGCAGCGTCGCGGGGAACGGGCGCAAGTCGGCTAATCGTCCCACCTTGACCCTTACATGCAGAGCCACTACTCTCTGCCGGCTTGGCGAGCGGCCATTCGTCGCGCCAGCCGAACTTGTCGTGTAAGCATTTGTGAGATGCGCTCAAGGATGATGCGTCGCACTCCGATCGACCGCGCCCGCCGCACGCTGCGCTGGCTCCTCGCCGCGCTTGCGCTTTGCCTGGGTTGCAGCGGGCCGATTCTTCGGCCGCAAAGCCCCGAAGCGCGGCTCGACCTGCCGCAAATGCCGGACGTCAAGTACGTCTCCGAGTACACGCACCCCTATGGGATGAATTACGTGAAGGTCGAAGCGGTTTCGCTGGTCACCGGCTTAAACGGCACCGGCAGCGACGAGCCGCCCACGCCGCAGCGGGCCGCGCTACTCGGCGAAATGAATCGCCGCGAAGTGGCCAACCCGAACGAGGTGCTGGCCTCGCACAACACGGCAATGGTGCTCGTGCGAGCCTTCCTGCGCCCCGGCATTCAGGATGGCGATCGGTTCGACGTCGAGGTCCGCGTTCCCAGCCAGAGCGAGTCGACCAGCATCCGCGACGGCTGGCTGCTCTCCACCAGGCTGACCGAGCTGGCCGTGCTCGGCGAGCAAATCCGCGAAGGCCATTTGATGGGCCTGGCCGAGGGGCCCGTGCTCGTCGACCCCTCTGCCGACCCAAAGAATAATCCCGGGCTGGCCACGCACGGCCGCATCCTGGGCGGCGGCCTGGCGCTCAAGTCGCGCCCGCTTGGGCTGGTCATCAGCAACCAGTACAAGTCGGTCCGCATCAGCCAGGAAATCTCCAATTCGATCAACAATCGATTCTACATGTTCTCCGACGGCCGCAAACGGGGCGTCGCCACGCCGAAAACGGGCGAGTTCATCGACCTGTTGATTCACCCGCGATACGGCGACAACGTGGGTCGCTACATCCAGGTCGTCCGCAGCATTGCCATCGACGAGTCGGCTTCCTCGCTGCAGGCCCGATTGCTGTTCCTCGAGCAGCAGTTGAACGACCCGCTCACCGCCGCCAACGCCGCGATGCGGTTGGAGGCCATCGGCAACGACGAGGCGAAGGAGATACTCAAGCAGGGCAGCACGGCGATTGACCCCGAGGTCCGCTTCTATGCCGCCGAAGCGCTGGCTTACCTCGACGAGACGGCGGCGGTCGAACCGCTGGCCAATTCGGCGCGGAGCGAACCGGCCTTCCGCGTCAACTCGCTGGCCGCCCTCAGCGCGATGGACGACGTGATGGCCTACGACGCACTCCGCTCGCTGCTCGAAGTCCGTAGTGCCGAGACGCGGTACGGCGCGTTTCGCGCGCTGTGGGCCATGAACGAGCACGACCCGTTCCTGCGCGACGAATACCTCGGCAACCAGTTCCATTACCACGTGCTCAATGTGCCGGGCCCGGACATGATCCACGTCACGCGCAGCCATCGGCCGGAGGTGGTGCTGTTCGGCAAGGATCAGCATTTCCAATTGCCGCTGGTGCTCGACGCGGGCAAGAGCATCCTGGTCAACGGGCTGAACGGCGACAAGATCACGGTCAGCCGCTTTAAGGCCAACGCCGAGCCGGAGCAGCGGGAGGTTTCCACGCGGGTGGACGACGTCGTCCGCGCCATCGTGGCCCTCGGCGGCACTTATCCCGACGTGGTGCAGGCGCTGCAGCAGGCGAAGGCCGACGGCGCGCTGGCGAGCCGCTTCGAGGTCGACGCGTTGCCGCAGCCCGGCCGCCGGTTCGACCGCAGCCCCATCCGACAGGCCAGCGCCAGCGACGAACCGCCAACCGCCGCCGGCGAGAACGACACGCCCTTTGAAATAGCCACGCCGCTGCCCGACCTGTTCCGTCGGCCACGATGACTACTGGGCTGTCAGCTATCGGCTGTCGGCTCTCGGCAAATCTTCCTGCTGACGGCCGACAGCCGATAGCCGAAAGCTTCTTCTCATGCTCAAAGCGCTCGAACTTTCCGGCTTCAAGAGCTTCGCCGATCGGACGCGGTTCGAGTTTCCGCGCGGGATTTCGGTCGTCGTGGGACCGAACGGATCCGGCAAGTCGAACATCGTCGACGCCGTGAAGTGGGTGCTCGGCTCGCAGAGCGCCAAGTCGCTGCGCGGCAAGGAGATGACGGACGTCATTTTCAACGGCTGCGCGTCGCGCGGCCCGCTCGGCACGGGCGAGGCCACGCTCACGCTCGACAACGCCGAGGGGCGCCTCCCCATCGACGCCAAGGAAGTGCACGTCACCCGCCGCGTTTACCGCAGCGGGGAAGGGGAATACCTGATCAATCGCCAGCCGTGCCGGCTCCGCGATATTCGCGAGCTGTTGGCCGGCACCGGCATCACCACCGAGGCCTACTGCATCATCGAGCAGGGCAAGGTCGATGCCCTGCTGCAATCCTCGCCGCGCGACCGGCGGGTGATTTTCGAAGAGGCGGCCGGCATCAGCCAGTTCAAGGCCAAGAAGGCGGCCGCCGAGCGGCGGATGGAACGCGTCGAGCAGAACCTGCTGCGGTTGTCGGATATCGTGGATGAAGTCGAAAGCCGGCTGCGGAGCGTCCGCGCCCAGGCCGGCAAGGCCCGCCGCTATCGCGAGTGCGCCGAGCGGCTCCAACAGCTTCGCACGGAAGTCGGCCTCGTGGATTGGCGGGCCCTCACCAGGCAGCTTGCCGCCAAAGACAACCAGTTTGCCGAGCTGCAGCGGCGCACGGAGGAGTGCGCTGCACAACTTGCCGTCGCCGAGACGGATGGGCGAGAGCTGGAACAACAGGCGGAAGGCAACATCCAGCGGCTGCGCGAGCTCGAGGCGGCCGCTTCGCAGATACGCGAGCAGATCGCCGCTCGCCAGGCTACCGTCGACAACCAGCGCACGCGGCGGGCCGATCTCGAGCACGAAGTCGCCCGACTTCGCGAGCAGCTCTCCGCTATGAGCACAAGCGAAGGGACCGACGGCGACCAGGTTCGTGCCACGGCCGCCGAGCTTCGCGCTGCGGAGGCGGAGCTGGCCGACGCCGAAGCACAGCGGCAGGCGCACGTCGAGCGCCTGCGGCAAGCCGATCTCGAGTTGACCGACGCCCGGGCCGCGCTGGAGCGAGTTCGCGCCCAGCTTTCCGAATCGCGCCGGGCCATCAGCTTGCTGCGCGAGCAGGACAGCCGACTTCAGTCGCAGCTTTCCAGCCTCGCGTCCAGCCGCGAACAGCATCGCCGACGACTGGCCGAGCTGGCGAAGCAGCGCGACGGTCAAGCCGCTGAATTGGCGCAGGGCCAAGAGACGGAAGCGGAAGCGGCCGCCCAGGTGCAGACGCACGAAGCGGCGCTGCGGACCGCTGAAGAACGCCTCGTGCATGTGCGGCGCGAATTAAGCCGGGCCGACAAGCTGCACCGTCAATTGGAGGCGCGCCTGACCCGCACGAAAGAGCGCATTGCCGTCCTTTCCGAGTTGGAGCAGCGGCTCGAAGGACTGGCCGACGGAGTGCAGGAAGCGCTTCGGCTGGCGCGGGTCGATCCCCAATCCCCGCTGGGCGACGTGCAGGGACTGGTGGCCGATTTGTTCCACGTCGACGTCGATTCCGCGCCGCTCGTGGAGATGGCGCTGGGTGAGCGGACACAGTTCGTCGTCGTCGCTTCGTCGGAGCGGCTCCTGGAGCAGCTCGAGCGCCAGCCGCTGGCCGTCGGCGGGCGTGTTGGCTTTCTGTCGCTGGAGGGCCGCGCGGCCGCGACGGCGCTCGACCATGTCGACCTTTCGGCCGAACCGGGCGTTATGGGCCGGGCCGATCGATTCGTCGAGTCGGCGCCGGAAATTGGGCCGTTGGTGCGCCGCCTCCTGGGACGGACGTGGCTCGTGGACCGGCTGGCGACGGCGCTGCGGCTTTCGCAGACAAGCGGCCGCGGCCTGGAGTTCGTCACCAGCGACGGCGAATTCCTGGCGGCCGATGGTACGCTTATCATTGGCCCACGCCAGGCGGCGACGGGAGTGTTGTCTCGCCGCAGCGAACTGCGCGCTTGTCACGAGCAGGTGGCGGAACTCGAACAGCAGCTTGCCCGGCAGACCGAGATACACCGCCGCTTGGATCAGGAACGCATGCTGCAAGAGGGCCAACTGGCTACGTCGGTAGCAGCCTTCACGGCGGCCACGGGAAAACTGGCCGAGCTTCGCCAGCAGACGGCGGCCGCCGCCGGCCATCTCGAACGCCTCGTGGACGAGCTTCGCCGCACGGAGCACGAGCTCAAGCAGACGGAAAAACACCTCGCCGAGTCGGAGCAGAACTTCGAGGCGAATCGCCGTCAGCAGGCCGAAGCTGAGGGCGAGGCAAAGCAGTTCGCCACTCAGTCGGAATCACGAGCGAACGAGCTGGTTGCGCTCGAAAGGCGGCAGTCCGAACTGCAAAGCGCCGCGACGGAGCGGCAGATCGCCGCAGCCAAGTGCGAGCAGCGCGTGGAAATGCTCCGCCACCAGGTTCAGCAGGCCGAACGCAATGCCCAGCAGCGCGAACGAGCGTTGACGGAATCCCGCCAGCGTCTCGCGGACCGGCAGGCACACATTGCAGAACTCGATGCGCAGCTGCTCTCGAACCGACAAGCGCTCGCCGAGCTGTTCTTAGAGAAAGAGCGGCAAGCAAACGAATTGGGCCGTCAGACCGCCGCCAACGACGCACTGCGCCAGCAGCGCGCTGTCGTCGCCGAGCGGATTCGCACAGAACGCGAGCAGCTTGCCGCGCTGCAAACGCAGCAGCACAAGCTGGAAGTGGCGGCCACGCGCCTGCGTCACGAACGGCAAACGCTCTGCGAGCGAATGCAGGATGACTACGGCATCGACCTGGCGGCGGCAGGAAACAGCGCTGACAATTCCGATGCACCCGCGGCTTCCGGCCCCCAGCTCCCCGCCCCTCGCGAGGCGGTGGAGCGGGAAATTACACAGCTCCGCAACCAGATCAACAACATTGGCGCCATCAACCTGGACGCACTCGACGAGCTGGAACAGCTGGAGTCGCGCTTCGAGCGGCTCTCGACGCAGTATCGAGACCTGGTGGACGCCAAGAGCGCCCTGGAGCGGATCATTCAGCGGATCAACGTGGACAGCCGGCAGTTGTTCCTCGCGACGCTGGAGACCGTCCGCGGCCATTTCCAGGAATTGTTCCGCCGGTTGTTTGGCGGCGGCGAAGCTGACCTCGTGGTGGACGAGGCGGAGGACGTGCTGGAGTGCGGCATCGAGATCGTCGCCCGCCCGCCCGGCAAGGAGGCATGCAGTATCTCGCTGCTCTCCGGCGGCGAGAAGACGCTCACCTGCGTCGCGCTTTTGCTAGCGGTGTTTCGTAGCAAACCGAGCCCATTTTGCGTTCTCGATGAAGTGGACGCCGCCTTGGACGAGGCCAACATCGGCCGATTCATCACTGTGCTGCGCGAGTTTCTCTCGTTTACCCAGTTCATCGTCGTCACGCATTCGAAGAAGACGATGTCCGGCGCCGACACGCTTTACGGCGTCACGATGGAAGAGTCGGGCGTTTCGAAGCGTGTTTCGGTTCGTTTCGAGGACGTGAGCGAGGATGGCGAGATCAAGCCCGACGCGCTGCGGCGGGCGGCGTGAGCGATAGCAGTGGAGGCTGAATGCTCGTGCTGCCGCCACCCGGCCGTAACCCTCTGTTTGGCATCCACGCCGCTCACCGAGCGATCTCTTCACCCCACGGTTCGCGGTATATTCTGAAGGACCGCTACGCGTCGCAGAAGCGGTGCAATCCGTTTTGCCGGCAAGACTATTGAAAGTTTCTAAAGTTCGTTGGCCGGACTTATCGAAATTATCTATCGGATGGGCCGTCTTGCCCCGCGTCGCACGCTAGTGCGGCGCGCCACGGGGCGGACGGTTCGCAGGGGGGAGCCTGCCAACATAGTCCCACCTAGACTTTGCGCCCGTTGCAGCCGCAGCCGCGGCCGTCCTACGGGTGGCAAGCGTCTTCCTGCACGTCCTTGACGGGTTGGGTCGCACCGCGCGAGCGGGGCCGGCCGGATCGATTGCACCGTTTAACGCGATTTGCCGAGGGGCCGATTGGTCCATGTCGGGAAAATCGAACGGTTTTGACCGATCTCCGCCTGCATTGCTAGCCGATGCGACTGTTAGTGAAGGAGCGGATCAGAAGGACCTGGCCCGACCCAGACTGGTAACCCAGGAAGGCCCCGACCCAGACGTTTGAAAACGGTCTGCCGACGAGCAAGCGCAAGGGAAGACGCCCGGCGCAGACCCAAACGTGGGGGCACCCAATCGGCTGCGGCGTACGTTCGCATCGCGGCCGGCGACTCAGCGGACACTTAGCAAGACAAATTGGAGAGCCCGATGAAGGTCTTTACTACTGGTCAGGTCGCGAAGATCTGCAAAGTGGCCCCGCGGACGGTCAGTAAGTGGTTCGACTCCGGCCGGCTCAAGGGATACCGCATTCCCGGTTCCCAGGA
>CAZHIV010000065.1:0-20340 GCA_964532675.1 uncultured Planctomycetaceae bacterium | reverse complement strand
GTTCGAGTGATTCGCTTTTGTTGTCCGCAGATGCACGCAGATGAACGCAGATAGAAAGAATCAAACAACCAACAGAGGGTGTCCGGGAATTGAAAACGGCGACAGCCCCCGGCTCTGCCGGGGTTTTTGAATGAGCGCGACATGTTGCCGCGCGAAAAACCCCCGGCAGAGCCGGGGGCTGACATCGTAAATCCCGGATGGCCTCAACTAACTGCGATACATTTCTAGAATCTCGACGCCTGAACATCTGCGTTGATCTGCGTCTATCTGCGGACAAGTCTTCCTTAGCTCCGCTTGAGCGAATCGCGGATCTCCCGCAACAGCAAAACCTCTTCCGGCGGTAGCGGCGCTTCGGTCGGCGGCTGCTCGCCGAGCCGCAGGCGGGCCTCGGCCACGTTCATGGCCTTCACGAGCAGAAACACGGCCCAGGCCACGATGATGAACGTGATAGCGTTGTTGATGAACGCGCCGTAGTTGAGCGTGACATCCGGCACATCGCCGGCGCCTTCGCGAAGCGTGACCGAGAGGTCCTTAAAATCGACGCCACTCGTCAACATGCCGATCGGCGGCATGATGATGTCGTCGACCAGCGATTTGACGACCGTGCCGAACGCGGCGCCGATGATAATGCCCACCGCCATGTCGATCACGTTCCCCCGCAGCGCGAACTTCTTGAACTCCTGAAACATGCTCATTGTCTCGCTCCTCACTAGCAAGTTTAACCACGACGACACGACGAGCACGACGAAAGAGCGAAAAGGCAGTCGCTTACAACTGCGTCGTGTCCGTCGTGTCGTTGTGGTTAATGCTTTGCACGCCAGCGGCGCAGGGCGGCGAGTGTGCGATCGATGTCGGCCGGCGGCGGCGCCTCGAACTGCATCCGCGCGCCGCTCGCCGGATGCGAAAACGCCAAGCGATGTGCGTGCAGCGCCTGCCGCTGTAACAAGGCCTCACCCGCCGCTTGCCGGCTTAGCGGATCATCCTGCCCGATCCGGTCCCGCGGAATCAATTCCATTTCCGTAATCCTGGCCCGCCCGCCGTAGAGCCGATCGCACAGCACGGGGCAGCCGATGTGCGCCAAATGCAGCCGGATTTGATGCGTCCGCCCCGTCTTCGGCCGCGCCCGCACCAGCGCGTAGCCCTTAAAGCGCTCGACGACCTCATACTCCGTCACGGCCGGCCGTGCGCTGGCGTCTTCGCGACGTATCGCCTTCTTCTCACGGTGCGTCGGGTGATCGCCGATCGGCTCGTCGACGACGTCGCGGTCGAGGTTTGGCACGCCCGCGACGATCGCCAGGTATTCTTTCTCCACCTGCCGGGCCTTGAACTGCGCGGCCAGGGCGTCGTGGGTCTGGTCGTTCTTGGCCACGACGATCGCCCCGCTGGTGTCGCGGTCGAGCCGATGCACGATGCCCGGCCGCGTGGGCCCGCCGCGGCCGCTCAGCGGGCCGAAATGGTGGGCCAGCGCGCTGGCCAGCGTTCCCTCCCAATGGCCCTTCGCTGGGTGAACGATCATGCCGGCTCGCTTGTCGACTACCACCAGCCAATCGTCTTCGTGCAGGATGGCCAGCGGAATGTCTTGCGGCGCGGGCCCTTCCGGTGGCGGCGCCAACTGCCGCACGACCACTCGGCTGCCGGCCCGCAATCGCCACGAGGCCTTGCACGCACCGTCGTCGACTTGCACGTGGCCGGCGTCGATGGCACGCCGCAAAGTGGCCCGGCTGAAGGCGGGCATGCGCTCCGCGAGAAAGACGTCCAGCCGCTGCCCGGTGTGCTCGGGCGCGACGCAGAACTGCTGCGGCCAGGATGAGGAATCAGAGGACAGGGTTCATTCCGCGGGCTTGTCTTCCGTCGCGGGATTGTCGTCGTCAGCGGGGCTATCTGAATCGGCACTTTCCGCCGGCGCAGCGGCGTCCGACTTCGGCATCGCGTCGTCGTCCTGCGCCGGCTCTTCGCGCGGCTCTTCGCCCGGCTCGTAGCGATCGGCCTCGCCCGCCTTCGGAAAGCCCAGGTCGAAGCTCTTGAGCAGATCCTCGAACGACTCGCTCGGCTCTCCCTCGGCGGCGCCGGCGGCCGGCGCTTCGCCGGGCAGGGCGAAATCGCTTACCGAGAACTCGGGCCGCTCGCCCGGCCTGCCGGGACCGGTCGGCGCCCGCGACCGGGGCGCTTCGGCGGTGGCCAGCCAGGAGTAGGCCTGCTGCGTTTCCGGATCGGCGAGCCGCTCGGCCTGTTGGCTGGCGAGCTCCGCGTAGCCGCCCTTTACCTTCAGGTATTGCTCGCGGGCCATTTCCAGCTCGTTTTGCATTTCGTAGACGCGCGCCAGGCCCAGGTGGGCGCGGTTCGCGAGCCGCTCGCTATCGCTGCTTTGCAGAATGCCCAAATAGGCGCTTGTGGCCCGCCGCAGCGATTCCATCGCCGCCTCGCGGTTGTGGATGTAGTCGCGCGAGGCCATCCACACCTGGCCGTCGGCCCAGGTGATGTTGGCCAGTTGTTCCATCTTGGTGCCTTGGAACTCTTCCGCCGAGCGCCGCAGTTGTTCCAAGTTGGGCGGCATTCCCGCCACGCTGCGATGATAGGCGTCCCACGCCTCGGCTTGCTGCGCGGCCGACGAGCCCGACACATACCTCCAGATGAACATAATCACGACCACCGCCAGGACCGTGCCGGCAACGGTCGCCGCATAGGGCCGTATCTGCTGGATCAGCACATCGAGCCGCTGGGCCAGGACGTTAGTTTCTAATTGATGGCGATGCGCAGATTTCATGAATTGCTCGGCTCTTAGCTCTCGACACTCGACTCTCGACGATCAACCCTCAACCTTCCTGAAGTGTAGGCCCGCTCACAATTTACAGTCAAGGGCGGCTAGCGGAGCGCCTCGCCCGCCGCTACGTTGGTAGGTCCCGCCAATTAGCTCCCGGTCATTGACCGGGGGCTAAATCGAATTGGCATCTTCCGCGAAACGGACTTCGAAATGCCCGCCGAATTGAACCCGCCCCAGCTCGACGCCGTGCGAACGCTGCGCGGCCCGCTTTTGGTGCTGGCCGGCGCGGGCACCGGCAAAACGCGAGTCGTCACCTACCGCATTGCGGAACTAATTCGCCGCGGCACCAAGCCCGAGCGGATTCTCGCCGTCACGTTCACCAAGAAAGCCGCCGGCGAGATGCAACAGCGGGCCGCCGCGCTGCTGCCCGCGCCGCGCCGCGCTTCACGTGGCCGCGTTTCTCCGAAACGCGGAGTCGAGTCGCGGAGAGACTCGTCTAAGTGTCCTGAAATCTCCACCTTCCATTCGCTTTGCGTCCGCGTGTTGCGCCGGCACATCGAACGGCTCGGGTACCCGCAGAAGTTCGTCATCTGCGACCGCAACGAGCAGGAAAGCCAGGCCCGCACCGCCCTGCGCGAGCTGCGCGCCCCCGGCGCGGCCCTTTCGCCGGGCGACTTGATTGCCATCGTCAGCCGCTGGAAGGCGGGCTCCCTCGGGCCCGAGCAGGCGGCCGAGCTCGCGCGCAGCGAGCGCGAGCACCTGGCCGCCGCAGCCTACCGCCGCTATCAGGACAACCTCAAGCGGATCGGCGCCGTCGATTTCGACGACCTCTTGCTGCTGAGCG
Organism: uncultured Planctomycetaceae bacterium; assembly: GCA_964532675.1. GTDB lineage: Bacteria > Planctomycetota > Planctomycetia > Pirellulales > Lacipirellulaceae > JABDGM01. The sequence goes on along the minus strand of CAZHIV010000065.1, from coordinate 16,735 downwards.
TGGAGTTGCTGACCCGCCACCCGGCCGTCCGCCGGGCCGAAGCGCAGCGGTTCGATCACGTCCTCATCGACGAGTATCAGGATACGAACCACAGCCAGTACCAAATCGTGCGGTCGCTGGCCGCGGGGCACCGCAACCTGTGCGTCGTGGGCGACGACGACCAGTCGATCTACGGCTGGCGCGGCGCCGAGGTGACGCACATCCTCCGCTTCCAGCAGGACTGGCCGGAGGCGAAGGTCGTGCGGCTGGAGGACAACTACCGCTCCACGGCCGCCATCCTGGGCTACGCCAACACGCTGATCGCGTTCAACCGCCAGCGGCACGAAAAGGTTCTCAAAGCGGCCCGGCCCGGCGGCGCCCGGCCGGCCATCGTGCAATGCCAGGACGATGCGCAGGAGGCCGAGCGCGTCGTCGCCGATATTCGGCAGCTCGTCGAGTCGCGCACGGCCCAACCGCGCGATTTCGCCATCCTCTGCCGCACGAACGAGCAGCCGCGGTCCTTCGAGACCGAGCTGCGGCGGGCCAACCTGCCGTACGTGCTCATCGGCGGCATGTCGTTCTTCGATCGCAAGGAGGTCCGCGACATCCTCTCGTACTTGAAGGTGATCGACAACCCGCACGACGAGCCGGCGCTGATGCGGATCATCAACCAGCCGGCGCGGGGCATTGGAAATTCGGCGCAAAAGCGGCTGTTCGAAGAGGCCGCCGCCCGCGGCAAGTTCCTGTGGGACGTGCTGCCCGATGCGCTCGTCGTGGACGGCATCGACGCCAAAACGGCCTCCGCCGTGGCGCAGTTCCGCCGTCTCATCGACGACCTGCGCGAGCGGGCCGCCACATCGAGCATCGCCCAGCTCGTCGCCCTGGTGCTGGAAAAAACCGCCTACCGCGACGCGCTGACCAAACTTTATCCCGATCCCACCGAGCGCGAAACGCGCTTCGCCTCGCTCGAAGAAATCACCAACGCCGCCGCCAATTACGACAAGAAAACCTCAACCAGAAAGCCAAGGACGCAAAAAAACGCCCCTTCCGCCTTCCCCCTTCCGCCTTCCCCCTTCCTGTCCACCTTTCTCGACGACATGCTGCTCAGCGAGCGCGACGACAGCGAGGAGAAGGAATCGCAACTGGCGCGCAACGCCGTTGCCCTGATGACGCTGCACAGCGCGAAAGGCCTGGAGTTCCCCCGCGTGTACCTGGTGGGCATGGAGGAGGGCATCCTGCCGCACAAGCGTTCGCTCGCCGCCGAGAGCGACGCGGCCATCGACGAGGAGCGGCGGCTGTGCTACGTCGGCGTGACGCGGGCCCGCGAGCAGTTGACGCTCTCCTTCGCCCTCACGCGCCGCAAATGGGGCAAGCCGCAAAAAACGATCCCCAGCCGGTTCCTCTACGAAATGACGGGCCAGGCGGAAAACTTTCCGCCCCGCGCCGAGGCCGCCAAGAAGCCCGCGCCGCGCCGCCGCACGCGCAAAACGGCCCGACGCTAGCACCCGCTATCGCCGCAAGCTGAAGTTGGTGAATTGCGGGTCGCCCGCTAGACTGGCGCGCTGCATTGGACCCGCACGACCGCCGCTTGCGGCTTAGCGCTAAACCGCAAGCGGCGATCGCACTCAAACCTTCGCGCGCAAGGAGGCGTCGATGGCCCAGCCGTTGCGACTGCTGCATGCCAGCGATTTGCACCTGGAGCGGCCGCTGTACGGCCTGGCCGAGGTGCCCGAGCGTCTGCGCGAGCTGTTGATCCAGGCGCCATTCCAAGCCGCCGAGCAGGTGTTCGAGACCGCGCTCGCCGAGGACGCCGACGCCGTGCTGCTGGCGGGCGACGTGCTGCACGTCGACCGGGCCGGCCCGCCCGCCGTCGTGCTCCTCTTGGATCAATTCGCCCGGCTCGGCGATCGTGGCATTGCCGTGTACTGGGCCGGCGGCTCGGTCGACGTGCCCGACTGGTGGCCCCGCAGCGTCGCGCTGCCGGAGAACGTGCACGTGTTCCCCATCGGCCGCGTCGAAACGCTCGACCTGGTGCGCGGCGGCGACACGATTGCCCGCGTGCAGGGCACGAGCTGCGCCGAAGACGGCGCCGTCGATGCCCGCGGCTTCCACCGCGACGCGCACGGCCTGTTCACCGTCGGCGTTGCCCACGGCACGAACGATTCGCCCGGCCACGAAGGCGACCGAGTGCATTACCTGGCGCTCGGCGGGCGGCACCGGCAACAAACGGTCGACCACGAGCCGGGCATCGCACACTATTGCGGCTCGCCCCAGGGCCGCGGACCGAAGGAAACTGGCCCGCATGGCTGCACCATGGTGAGCGTCGACGAAGCGGGCAGGGCCAAAACGCGGTTCGTCGCCACCGACGCCGTCCGCTGGCTCGAGCAAACACTCGAAGTCACCGCCTCCACCCGTTCCGAGCAGCTTCACGAGCGGATGGTCGAGCGGATGGAAAAACTGCGGGCCCAGCACCCGGGCATCGACCTGTTCGTCCGTTGGAACATTCGCGGCGCGGGCCCGCTCGTGAATCGGCTTCGTCCCGGCGGTCTGGCCGATGAGCTATTGGTCGACCTGCGGCGCCAGTTCGGCGAGCGCTCGCCCGTGGCCTGGAGCGCGTCGATCCATTGCGATTCGCCTTTGAGCGTGCCGGCCGAATGGTACGACCAGGAAACGTGTCTCGGCGACTTCCTGCGCCAGGTCCGCGAGTTCGACTTGCACGACGACTTGCCGCTCGACCTGCGCCAATTCATCCCCGACGATGTGCGCAACGACCCGCTGGCGTCGATCGCCCAGATCGAATCCGCCGACCAGCGCGGCGAGCTGCTCTGCCGCGCCTCCAAGCTCGGCGTCGACCTGCTGACACTACCGCTGGAGGAAGGCGATATCCCGCCCGACTAAACTTTGAAATTGACTAGAACGACTTCATTTTTTTGTCCGCAGATTCATGCAGAAATCCGCAGATGGTTGTTTGTTGCGGCTGACTGGTACCCCTATATCCGCATCTGCGCAAATCTGCGTTCATCTGCGGACAAAACTAAATTGTCCGTGATTTCATGAAAATCTCCGACATCAAGATCGACGGCTTCGGCGTGTGGCGCGATCTGTCGCTGCGCGGCCTGTCGACCGAGCTGACGGTCTTTTACGGCCCGAACGAAGCCGGCAAATCGACGCTCATGCAGTTCATGCGCTCGGTGCTCTACGGCGTGTCGCCGGCTCGGCGCGAGCGATACCTGCCGCCGGTCGCGGGCGGCCGGCCCGGCGGCTGGCTCAAAGTGCAGACGGGCGACGGACCGCTCACGATCAGCCGCTATGCCGACCGCGGACCGAACGACGTCGGCAAGGTCACCGTCGTCACCGCCGATGGCCAGGAGCAGGGCGACCGCCTGCTGCGCGAAGCGCTGGAGCACGTCGACGAGGCCACCTACAACAACGTCTTTGCCGTGGGCCTGCGCGAGGTGCAGGAGCTGGCCACGCTCAGCGACACGGCCGCGGCCCAGTGGCTTTACCGGCTCACCTCCGGCCTGGATCGCATCTCGCTGTACGATGTGATCCACATGCTGGCCGGCACGCGGAAGCGGCTTTTGAATTCGGCCGAAGAAAAATCCGAGATCCGCACGCTCGTTTCCCAGCGCGAGCAAGTTCGCGGCGAGCTGGACGAGCTGGTCGCCAAGGGCCGCCGCTGGGCCCAGTCGGCCGTCAAGCTCCGCGAGCTGGCCGACGAAGTCGAGCGGCAACAGGCCGAAGTCAAAACGCTCTCCGCCCGCGCCCGCCGCCTGGAGGTGGCCATCGGCCTCAAGCCGCTGTGGATCAAGCGCACGAAGATCGACGACCAGCTCGAGCGGTTCAGCCACCTGCACCCGCTCGAAGAGGGAACCATCGACACGCTCGATGAGCTCAACCCTCGAATCGAGGAGCACCAGCGGCAGCGCGACATCCTCCGGGGCCAGCGCCAGCAACTGCGCGACGAGGCGAAGCGGCTCGGCATCAACGACGCGCTCGTTCGCAACGGCCAGCGGCTCGAAGCGCTCCTCGAGCAGCAGGATTGGCTGCAAGCGGTCGAACGCATGGCCGCCGACTTGAGTGAGGAAGTCAAGCAGCTCGAAGCACGCCTGGGCAGCGAAAACGAACGGCTCAGCCACGAGTGGACCGGCGCCGGCAAGCTGCCGCCGCGGATCACGAGCGACGTTGTCGAGAGCCTCGCGCCGCAGGCCCGCGCGATCGAGGCCACGCGGCAGCTTGTCGAGTCGGCCTCCCACGAGCTGGAAGTTCACCGCACGGGCGAGCACCAGTTCCGCGCGCAGATCGAGTCCGCGACGCTCGGCGCCGAGCGGCTCGGCCTGCCCAAGGACCTCGACGCCGCGGGCGACCTCGTGGCCCAATTGCGCCGGCGGCAGCAAGTCGAGCAGCGGATCGAGGCTTCCCGGCGGCAGGCCGACAATCTGCAGCAGCAAGCGCACGAGCTGATCGACGACCAGGTGGTGCCAGTCGGCATGTTCGGTACGCTCCTGGTGGTGTTCGTGCTCGGGTTCGTGGGGCTCACCGCGTGGTGGATGATGCCCGGCACGCTCGGCCAGTACGGCGGCTGGATCGCCGCCCTGGGGATCGGCGGCGCGATCTGCGCCTGGCTGTTCAAATTCGTCCGCGAACAAACGGCGGCCAGCCGCTTTGACGCTTGCCATACGCAGATCGACCTGGTGTTGAACCAGCTCGAAGAGGCCGAGGCGGAGCGGGCGCGGCTCGACCGCGAGCTGCCGCTCACCGAAGGCTCGGTCGCGATGCGGCTCGAACATGCCGAAAAGCATCTGGCCGAACTGGAGCGGGTGCTGCCCGTCGAAAGCCAGCGACGCGAGGCGGCCGAGGGAATCGACGCCGCCCAGCGGCGCGTGAAGCTGGCGCAGGAAAAGCACGCGGCCGCACTGGCCAATTGGCAGGCCAAGCTCCGCGCGCTCGGCTTGCCGGACGACATCAGCCCGGCCAGTCTCGCCACGATGTCCGGCCAATGCGACCGGCTCGCAGAGCTGGAGGCCCGCATCGAAAACCGCCGCGACGACCTGGCCCGCCGCCAGCGAGAGTTCGCCGTCGTCTCGCAGCGGATCGTCGCGCTGGCCGAAGAAACGAGCCTCCGCCAGGAGAAAGCCACATCTCTGGCACAGCTCGATCACCTGCGGGCCGAGTATCACAAGCATCAGCAGCGGGTCGAGCAGCGCGACTCGCTCCGCGGCCGGGCCAAAGCGCTGAAGGCCGACCAGGCGAAGCACGCCCGCGCGGCAATCGGCTTGCGCCGCCGCCGCGAGGCATTGTTTCAAAAGTGCGGCGTCGCCGACGAGCAGGAGCTGCGGCAGCACGCCGCCAGGCTCGACGAGGCGGAAGAGCTGCGCAAGAAGCGGATCGGCCTGACGCGGGAAATCGCCGCCGCCATCGGCAAGCACGGCAGCGAAGCCGACTTCGCCCCGTTGCTCGCCGCGGACGCGATCGGCCGACTGGAGCACGACTGGGAAAGCCTTTCCTCCCAGGTGGAAGAGCTCGACGCCACCTTGAGGGACGCCCTCGAACGCCGCGGCGCCCTGGTTGAGCAGCAGCGGGCCGTCGCGGCCGATCATTCGCTCGCCACCAAGCAGATCGAGCTCGACGTGCTGGAGCAGCAAATTCGCCGGGCCACCGACGCCTGGCGCGAGCGGGCAGCGGTGAGCCTCTTTCTCGAGCGCATTCGCGAGGACTACGAAGCGCACCGCCAGCCGGAGACGCTCCAAGAGGCGTCCGATTACCTGCGGCAACTCACCGATGGCAAGTACACCCGCATCTGGACGCCGCTGGCCAACGACATCCTGTTCGTCGACACCGAGGAGGGTCAGCCGCTGCCGGTGCAGGTGCTCAGCCGCGGCACGCGCGAGCAGCTCTTCGTGAGCCTGCGGCTAGCGCTCGTCTCGGCCTACGCCCGCCGCGGCATCCACCTGCCGATGATCCTGGACGACGTGTTCGTCAACTTCGACGCCGGCCGCACCCGCACTGCCTGCGCCGTGCTGCGCGACTTCGCCAAACAAGGCCATCAGCTTCTCGTGTTCACCTGCCACGAGCACGTGTGGAACATGTTCAAGGAACTGAAGGCCGATACGCGGCGGATCCCCAGCCGCTTCGGCGAAGTCGACGAGCCGGCGGACGAGCCGCAACCCGAGCCCGTGGTCGACGAAGTAGCCGTCGAAGCGGAAGAAGCAGCCGTCGAGCCGGAGCCCGTCGTCCTGCCGCCGCAGTGGCCGGTAGAGGTCGAGCCGGTCGCCGCCGTGGAAGTACAAGTCGAACCGGTAGAGGAAATCGTCGTCGAAGTGGCCGAGCCAACGCCCGACCCCGAGCCGCCCGAGGCCGAAATCGAATACTGGTGGGACGCCATGCCGCAGCACTCGAACGGCGCGTCGGAGCACAAGGGCAACTCATCCAGCGGCTGGCTGCCAGAGCCGGTGATTCACCCGCAGCGGTGGTGAAAGGCCGTCTACGTTTCAGCAGTGCAGGGCGACACGCCGTGACCCGTCGGGATTAGGCAACTTCTACCGCAAACTCCCTTGAGGGCCGTTCACGGCCCTTTCCGCGCAGCGGTATTCGGCCCGCCGTTTACGGCGGGTCGCGAATTCGAAATAGGTTTCCGAATTTGAGCCCCATTTATGGGGCTTCTCGCTGAAGCGGCTTAAGCCATTGCGGCGAGAAGCCCTGTAAACAGGGCTGCAATGCAATGCCCTCTCCGCGTCACCCGCCGTAAACGGCGGGCCTATTAAGTCGAAGGACCGTAAACGGCCCTGCCGCCGTTCTACGCCGCGGCCTTGTGGCGGAACGTGTTGGCCGTCTTGCGAACGAGCGACTGGTATTTCTGCCGCGCGTCGAGATAGCTCCAGCCCAGGAAGAAGTTGGCGCCCAGCGACCCGGCCAACGAGAGGCTGACGACCACCAGCGGCATCCACGGCGGCGGCTCGGTGGCGGGGGCGGGCGCCGTCGCGTTGCCTGCTGGCGGCGGCGCCGTCGAGGTTTGCAAAACGCCTGTCGCCGCGGCCGGCGTGCCAAAGCTGTTGGCCGGCGGCACAACAACCGGCTGGCCTGCCGAAGCGTTCGTCGGCGGAGTCGCCGGCGGAGCGGCTGCCGCCTGGCCGGCTTGGGAAGCAGCCGGCGCCTGAGGCCGATCTGCCCAGGGATCTTCGTCGCCCCAAAGGTCGGCCCAATTGGTCTGCGCCGGCGGCTGGCTGATCGGCGGGCGGGAATCCGCCGTTTGACCAGGCGCCTGGTCGCGACCGCTTGCCGAACTGCCTTGCGACGTGTTCGCCGCCGATCGGCTGATCGTCGTCGGCGAGGTGCCCGGATTGTTATCCCAGCCGGTAGCCCAACTATTGGCGCCGCTCGCGGGCGGCGTGTCGTACCGCGACGAGTCGGCCAGGCTCGAACCGCTGCCGCTTGGCGCAGCGCCAGGCGGGGCGCTGGTCGCAGTGCTTGTCAGTTGCGGAAGCAGCATGGGCGGGGCCGCGACCTGCGAGCCGATGCTCGTCCAGCCGTCGTCGGTGCGAATGGGCTCGAGCGCGGGCAAGGAATTCGTGCCGAACGACGGGCCGGAATCCGTCGAGGCCAGGTCCCAATCCGGCGCGCTGGCCGCGGGCGGATCGGCCCACGGCGGCGGCGCGACGCCGCCGCGCGTTGAGGTGCCGGTGGCCGCCGGGCTCGAAGCCGCGCCGAACGGGTTGCTCGCCTGTGACGGCGAGCCGCTGCTCGGTGCGCCCCGATTGGTCCATTCTTGCAGCTGATCGTTCGCCGCTCGAACGCCCGCCTCGAAGCCGTCGCGCAGCGCGTTGCCCGATTCGTTAAACGCCGCTCGCGTTCGGTCGGCCACGCTGGGCGGCGGGGCGACGCTGCTCGAGCCGCTGGCCGGCGGCTGCGTATAACGATCGTAGTCGGCCGAAGCGGCCGGCGGCGGCGCGGCGGTCCGCTCCGGTGTCCAGCCCGCTTGTCCAGCGGCGGCCAAAACGAGCAATACCGAGACGGCATCCATGGCAGGTCCCTTGGAAAAGTGCGAACGGAGTGCGGGGCCGTTTTGGCCCAATCGCCCGCATTCTAAGCCAGATTGACGAATTGGGCCTAGACAGACTGCGATGCGGGAGAGCGTGTGTCACCGGCCACGACGGCGCTTCGCGTGCCGACCGGCCTGCTTCGCCTGCGGCTTGGAGGCCGGCGGCGATTGGGCCGCCTGCTGGCCGTCGGCCGGCGAAACTTCGGCCGTTTTCGCATCCGATTCTTGCTCCGCTTCCGTCGGCGAGGTTCCCTCGACGATTGCTGCTAGCTGTTTCGACTCCACGCCGCCGAACGAATCGAGCTCCTTGCGGAGCATGGTCAATAGCGCCTGCAGGAACGAAACGAGCATCGGCCCCACCAGGATTCCCACGGGCCCCAGCACCTGGACGCCGCCCAGGATGCTCAATAGTGCTAGCAGCGGATGGAGCTTCGATTGGCCGTGCAGGATAAAAGGCTTGATGACGTTGTCGCTCCCCGAGACGATGATCGTGCAGTACACGGCCAGGATAATGGCCGTCACCGGGTCGCCCTGCGTTAGCTGCCCGTCGACGACGTGCTCGCCGTACAAGTAGACCCAGCCGCAAACGCAGACCCACACGGCCGCGGCGCCGACGAAGGGCACCATCGAAGTGACCATCGTTAGCGCCGTGAGCAGAAAAATCGGCGCGTCGCCGGGCAGCGCGAACAGATAGCCGATACCCGCCAGCACCCCTTGCACGACGGCCGCGAGCAGCGTCGCCACGACCACCGCCCGGCTCACGTCGCCGAAGCGCTCCAGCAGTTCCTTTTCGTACGCCGCATCCAACGGCGACAGGTACATCACCGTGCGGATCATCGCCGGCCCGTCGGCCAGGAAGTAGTACAGCGAAATCATCATGATCGCCAGGCCCACCAGAATGCCGATCGCCGACTGCACGCCGCGGACCACCGTTGAGCCGACGAAGCTCGGGATCGCTTGCACGGTCCGATCGACCGTTTCATTGGGAATGACGATGCCGGTCATCTCCGCGAAGTCGTCGCGGAGGTCGACGGCGATTTCCTTCAGCCACGATTCGGCGGCGTCATCGGCGGGGGCGGGCACGTCGACGGCGACGGCGGCCTGGGCGGCTTGATCCGGCTCCGGCTCGACGACGATCTGAATGGCCTCCTCTAGTTCCGCGGGTGCGAAGAGGGCGTGCAGCTCCAGGTACGCGTTCCAACCCAGCCAGCTGAGCGGCAGCAGCACGGCGAGCAGGATCAACACGGTCGTCAGCAGGGCGGCCAGCCGCGGATGACGCGGCATACGCTTCTTCGCCCAGCTATGCAGCGGCTGAAACACCACCAGCAGCACGCTGGCGAGAAACAGCGGCACGATGAACTGTGCCATCACCTGGAAAAAGATGGCGCCGACCAGCAGAACGATCGCCAGCAGCACGATGAACGAAATGACCCGCGGCACGGCAGTCTCCCGGGAGGGGATGTGAGTAGGTGACTAGGTGAGCAAGTGAGTAGAACCCAGTTTCAAAACTAGTGGCACCGGCTGCTAGCCGGTGGGGAAAACTGCAAAACGATGACACAGGCCAGCGGCCTGTGCCACTGAGCCGCAAGCATTGATGGTTTTGAAACTGGTTCGAGGCAATGCAATTGTCACCTACTCGCCTACTCACTTACTCACCGGCAATTCCAGGCATTCTACCAGACTCTCTTCGCCGACCCATTAGCAATCTTGCCGCGTCGCGGCCTGCGCGGCGACAATGGCGCGTGCGAGAACTGCCGATGACCGAAAGTAAAATACCCCGCCGCCGATGGCTTGTCTGGGCGTTTCGCGCGGTCGTTCTCGTGCTGGTTTGCTTCGGCGTCAGCGGAACGGTACGCAACGCGCTGGCCCAGTTGTCTCAGCACCAGTGGCAGTTGCACGCGGCGTGGCTCGTGGCGGCGGGCGTTCTTTACGCAATCGGCCTCGTGCCGATGGCCTGGTTCTGGTACCGCGCGCTGGCCGCGCTCGGCCAGAGGGCGCCGTGGCCGGCCGCGCTGCGGGCCTACTTCTTCGGCCACCTGGGGAAGTACGTGCCCGGCAAGGCGCTGGCCGTCGTCCTCCGCGTGGCGGCAGTGCGACGATGGGTCAATTCGATGCGCATCGCGATCGTCTGCTCGCTGCTGGAAACGCTCACCATGATGGCCGTCGGCGCTTTCCTTGCCGCAGCGCTATCCATTGTCGCCTTGAATCTGGAGCCGGCGGTCGCGGCAATAGCTGCCGCGCTGGCCGTCGTGGTCGGCGTGCCCACGTTGCCGCCCGTGGCACGACGCTTGGCGCGCATCGGCGTCGACCGGCTGAAACAACCAAATGACGATAACGCCGCTATAGCCACGGCGGCGCCCGCCGACATCCACGCAAACCTGCAGGGCATCACTTTCCAGCTGCTGGCGTCCGGCTGGTTGGCGGCATCCCTTTGCTGGTTATGGCTGGGCCTTAGTCTCTGGGCCACGCTGCGCGGAATCGGCGTCGAGGGGCTGGATGCGGTGGCCGATTTGCCGCTGCTCGTCGCCGCGGTGGCGCTGGCCGTCGTGGCCGGCTTCGCCTCGATGCTCCCCGGCGGCCTGGTCGTCCGCGACGCACTGCTGATGCAACTGTTGACGCCGACCTGCGGGGCCACGAATGCGCTCGTGGCCGCCGTGCTGATGCGGCTTGTGTGGCTGGTGTCGGAGCTTGCCGTGTGTGTTATCCTGTATGTAGCAGCTAAATTCCGCAATCCCGAGAATGACCAATGACCAAATCCCAATGACCAAAGAGCAAATGCAGTTCGTTCGTGGGTCATTGGGATTTGGTCATTGAGATTTTCATACCCATGCTTTCCGTCGTCATTCCCGTTCTCGACGAAGCCGATAGTCTGCCGCAGTTGGCGGGCGAGCTTCATCGCTTTGCCGAGTCGCAGGGACACGAGCTGCAGACGGTCTTCGTCGACGATGGCTCGACCGACGCCTCGTGGACGACGATCTGCCGCCTGGCGGCCGAGGATCCACGCGTGCTCGGGATTCGTTTCCGTCGCAACTTCGGCAAGGCGGCCGCCTTGAGCGCCGGCTTCCGGGCGGCCGACGGCGACCCCATCGTCACCATCGACGGCGACCTGCAGGACGACCCGGCCGAGATCGGCGCGCTCCTGGCCAAGCTCGACGAAGGCTTCGACGTGGTGAGCGGCTGGAAGCGCAACCGGCACGATCCGTGGCACAAGGTGCTCCCGTCGCGCGTATTCAATTGGCTCGTGAGCCATCTCACGGGCGTGTCCCTGCACGATCACAACTGCGGCTTGAAGGCCTTTCGCCGCGAGGTGATCCACGAAATCCGGCTGTACGGCGAGCTGCACCGCTTCGTGCCCGTGCTGGCCGCGGCCAAGGGATTCCGCACCGCCGAGGTGGCCGTCAAACATCGGCCGCGGAAATACGGCAAGTCGAAGTACGGCCTCTCGCGGCTCGGCAAGGGCCTGCTCGATTTGCTAACGGTGAAATTCCTGGTCGGCTACGGCCAGCGGCCGCAGCATTTGCTCGGCGGCGTCGGCCTGGCCGCGTTTCTGTTGGGCGGAATCGGCATGCTGGTGCTCGCCCTCCGCTGGTCGCTGTCGCGATTGAGCGAAGAATGGCCCGACGTTCACCTCCATCAAACGGCATCGCTCTACTACGCCCTGGGACTATTCATCATCGGCGCCCAGTTCATGTCGATCGGCCTGTTGGGCGAGATGATCGCCGCCTATCTCGTGCGCGACACCGAAACGTATTCAATCGCCGAGCACACGCCGCCCGTCACCGCGACCACGAGCACCGCACCCCTCAAGTCGAGCGAGACGCCATGAACAACGCGGCTGAGCCGAGGAGCGAGGAGCCATCCAGAGGGTATCCGGCGAGTAGCGAGGACGTGAATCTCGACTCTCGGTCCTCGCTTCTGGCGTCTACCCGCTGGGGCATCTATCTTGTGCTGATCGCCGTGGCGGTGGGCCAGATGACCGGCCGGCTGCTGGCCGTGAATTCTGTCGACAAACAGCAGCTCGAAACGGCTCGCATTCGCGAAGCGTTGGAGCGCCAGCGAGGCCGGCTGGTCGAGGAAGGGCTCTCCGAGCGCCAGATCGAAGCCCGCCGCTCGGCCGACGAAGCGCGGATTCGCGAGGAACTGCGCTTGCAGCGGCCCTTTCTCAGCGCGAACGACCGCAGCCGCTGGATGACGATTCGCTCGCTCGTCGAGCACGGCACGTACGAAATCGACTCGATCGTCGGCCAGCCGACGTGGGACACGATCGACATGGTGCAGCACCTCGGCCGCGACGGGCGGCTGCACCTCTATTCCAGCAAGCCGCCGCTGTTGGCCACGCTGCTCGCCGGCGAGTACTGGCTGATCCACCGCTTCACCGGCGCGACGCTCCGCGATTATCCCTACGAGATCGGCCGCTTCATGCTGATTACCATCAATATCCTGCCGATGGTGCTGATGTTCGTGCTATTGGCGCAGCTGGTGGAGCGGTTTGGCGTTACCGATTGGGGCCGCGTCTTCGTCGTGGCGTCCGCCGCGCTGGGCACGTTTCTCAACACGTTCGCCGTCGTGCTGAACAACCACATCGTCGCGGCCGTAAGCGCCGCCGTCGCGTTGTATGCCGTCGTGCGCATTTGCTACGACGGCGAGCAGCGGCTGCGGTATTTCTTCATCGCCGGCCTGGCCGCCGCTTTCACCGCGGCCAACGAGCTGCCGGCCCTTACGCTGCTGGCGGGCGCGGGCCTTGCGCTCCTGTGGCGATCACCGCGCGGCACGTTGATTGCCTTCACGCCGGCCGTCGCCGTGGTGGCCACCGCCTTCTTTGCCACGAACTGGATCGCCCACGAAAGCCTCCGCCCACCCTACATGCACCGCAGCGACACCGACCCCGATGACAATTGGTACGAATACACGTACACCGTGGGTGGCCGCGAGCGGCAGAGCTACTGGCTCGATCGCCAGGGCATCGACCGCGGCGAGCCCACGAAGGCGGCGTACGCCTTCCATGCGCTGGTCGGCCATCACGGCATTTTCTCGCTCACGCCCGTGTGGCTGCTGAGCGTCGCCGGCGCGCTGATGTGGCTATTTGCCGGCGACCGGCCGCGGCGCGAGCTGGCCGCCCTGGTCGGCGCGTTGAGCCTCGTCTGCTTGGTGTTTTACCTCGGCCTGCGACCGCAGGAGGATCGAAACTACGGCGGCATGACGAGCGGCTTCCGCTGGATGTTCTGGTTCGCGCCGCTTTGGCTCGTTGTCATGATCCCGGCCGCCGATCGCCTGGCACGGTCCACCGCGGGCATGGCTTTCGCCGCATTGCTGCTGACACTCTCCGTGCTATCCGCCAGCTATCCGACTTGGAATCCCTGGACGCACCCGTGGATATATAATTGGCTTGTCTGGAGCGGCTGGCCCGGATTTTAATGAGAGGTCAGGGGCCAGAGGTCGGAGGTCAGGCGAGTCCTGCTGCGCTAACTTGAACCACGACGACACGACGGACACAACGAAATTCTTCGACAGGATTTACAGGATCGCGCAGGATTGAAGTTTGAAGTAGCCGACAGCCGGAATTCGCCTTAGGGATGGCTCAAGAATAACTTCGGCAATCTTTACGCCGAAGGCGTTACACTCCGAAGCCCAGAGTCGTCGCGAAGCGGCGCACTCTGGGAACAAACATTAGGCCCTGTCCCAAAACTCCCCTCCCTTGATGGGAGGGGTTGGGGGAGGGTGATGATGCGCCGCGGAATTAGCCCCTCCCCAACCCTCGCCCGTGGCGGGGAGGGAGTTTTGAGACGGAGCCTGGTTAAACCCCGTTGGGGTTTCATGGATTGTTGTTGGTCCGTTACCCTTTGGACTTGAACACCTTCGGTGTTCTTGCCGAGTGGTTAAGGTTGCTAGAACCGGTTTCAAAACCATCGATGCTTGCGGCTCAGTGGCACAGGCCGCTGGCCTGTGCCGCAGTTTTTGCAGTTCCTCCGCACCGGCTAGCAGCCGGTGCCACTAGTTATGAAACCGGTTCCAATAAACACCGAAGTTATTTTTGAGACATCCCTTAACTTAGGTTCTCAAGGGCAACTGTCTTACGGCACGAACCGCAGCGTACGACGCAAATAGCCGGACCGCCACGCGGTGCGGACCGGAGGGCGTAGCCCTCCGGCTATTTGCGCCGCCGCTAGCAGGAGCCGTATCGACTGCCTCGCCCCTGCCCTTCTCTTGCCGCTCGCTGCCGGCTTTGCTATCCTCCGCCGCCCGTTCCGAGTTGCCAGGTACGGGGGCGGCCAAAACTGCCGCTCGACAAATGTAACTATGTACACTAATTTGTCGTCGCTTGTGATTCCTTCGTGCGAAGCGTTCGCACTACCGCAATGGCCCGCGGCGCGCACGACACGAAACCCTACGGAAACGACAGTGAATTCGGCGCGTTTTGCGCCGCCCTTTCCATGAACTCCACGCAATTCACCGTGCCGAACGCAATGTGCCGCGCGCAAAAGTCGTCACCTTTTGCACCGCGACCTGGGGCCCCCCGGGATTCGCGCACAAAACTCGCCGCCCAAAACGTATAAGTCCCGTGAATAACGTCCAATTCGTTGGAGATATTGCATGACCCGCCACGACGCCCGACCAAAAACCGGTTCGTGCCAACCCCCGCGCAAGTGGAATCGCCGCATCATCCTAACCGCTAGCGGCTTAGCGATAATTTGCGCCGCGCTGGCCCTTCGCCACCTCACCACCGCACCCGCCGAAGCGCAGCTGCCCAACCCCTTCCGCGGCAAAGAGCAGGCGAAAAAAGCGCCCGTCCAGCGGGCGGCCGCCGAGCTGCCGGTTCACGAGCGGCCCAAGCACGACGTGATGGCCGTCGTCAACGGGCAGGACATTCGCCGCGACGCCCTGGCCACCGCCTGCGTCGATCGCTTCGGCGAGGACGTGCTCGAAGGAATCGTGAACAAGCGCCTCATCGCCCACCACTGTCGCAACCGCGGCATCACCGTCACCGACGCCGAGATCGACGCCGAGATCGACCGCATGGCAGCCCGCTTCAAGATCGGCCGCGAGCAGTTGCTCAAGGACGTCATCGAGCGCCAACGCGGCGTCAGCGAAGCTCAGTACAAGACCGACATGCTCTGGCCGATGATCGCCATCCGCAAAGTGGCCGCCGACGAGCTCACGCTTACCGACCAGCAGGTGCAGGAGGCCTATGAATCGCAGTTCGGCGCCGCGGTGAAGTGCCGCCTCATCGTCGTCGGCGACCGCCAACTGGCCGAGCAAATACAGCGGCAGGTGACGGCCCAGCCAGACGAATTCGCCCGCCTGGCGATGCAGCACTCGGTCGACATCAACAGCGCGAGCATCGGCGGCCTGATCCAGCCCATCCGCCGCCACGTGGGCGACAAGGCTATCGAGCAGGCCGTCTTTGCACTGGAGCCCAACCAGATCACGCCGATCATCCCCGTGGGCGAGCAGTTCGCGATCCTCAAGTGCGAGGGCCGACTGCCGGAGCGCAACGTCCCGCTGGAGAATGTGCGAGAAGACCTCGTCGAGCAGATCAAGGAATCGAAGCTCCGCGAGTTTGCCAACACGCTGTTCCAGGATTTGCAGAACTCCGCCACCGTGCAAAACGTGTGGAACGACCCGCAGCTTCGCGCCCAGATGCCCGGCGTCGTCGCCACGATCAACGGCGAACCGATTCGCTACCAGGAGCTGGCCGAGGAATGCCTGCTGCGCCACGGCGAGCGGGTGCTGGAAGTCGAAATCTCGCACCTCTTGCTGCAACAGTCGCTAACGAAGGCCAATCTGGCGGTCAGCGACGCGGAGCTGAACGCCGAAATGGCTCATGCCGCCCAGCTCGCGGGCGTGGTGGACGACCAGGGCCGGCCCGATCTGGCGAAGTGGATACAAATCGCCACCGAGGATCAGGGCGTTTCGAAAGACCAGTATCTCCGCGACTCGGTCTGGCCGTCGGCCGCGCTGAAGAAACTCACCAGCAGCGCGATCGAGGTCACCGACGACGACCTGCAAAAAGGGTTCGAGGCGAATTACAGCGAGCGCGTGCGGTGCCGCGCGATCGTGCTGCCCAACATGCGCCGCGCCCAGGAAGTGTGGGCCAAGGCCCGGCAGAACCCCGCCATGGAATACTTCGGCGACCTCGCCGAGGAATACTCGATCGAGCCCACGACCAAGTCGCTCCGCGGCGAGGTGCCGCCCCTCCGCCGCTTCGGCGGCCAGCCGCAGCTCGAAGAGGTCGCCTTCGAGCTGCAGCCCAACGAGCTCTCCGGCATCATCCAGTTGGGCGATTCGTTCGTGATCCTCAAGTGCGAAGGACGCACCGACCCGGTCGACGTCAACCTGCAGGAAGTCCGCGATGTGCTCTACCAGGACATCTTCGAAAAGAAGCTGCGGCTGGTGATGAACGAAAAGTTCGACGAAATCCGCGCCCTGGCGCGGATCGACAACTTCCTCGCCGGCACCTCGCAGGCGCCCGAGCGCGTCAAGCCCGAATCCAGCAACGCGACGCACCGCGTCGACACGGCCGTGCAGCCCGCGGCCGGCGCGGTGCGATAGGCGGCCCCCGCTCGGGGCGGTTACTGGTACATCGGATCGTCGGCCGGCGGCGGCGGCAGCTCGATGCCGTCCATCGCCTTGTCGACAATCAGGCCGGCCGCGTCGTCCTCGGCCTGAATCCGCTCCATCTGCCGCCGGGCCGCGTCGCCCGTTTGCTCGAACAGCGAG
>CAZHIV010000064.1:0-2615 GCA_964532675.1 uncultured Planctomycetaceae bacterium | reverse complement strand
CATCTCCAGCCCGATGTAGCCGCCGCCGATCACCAGCAGCGACTCCGGCACCTCCTCCAGCTCCAGCGCGCCCGTGGAATCCATCACCCGCGGCGAGTCGATATTGAACATCTTGGGCATCGCCGGCACCGAACCCGTGGCCAGGATGCAGTGGTCGAACGTCAGCCGTTCCGCGCGTTCCCCTTCTCGATCCCCTCCCCCTTGGGGGGAGGGGCTAGGGGAGGGGGCAACCCGCTCGAGCTGCAGCGTCTGCGAATCCACGAAGATGCCGCGGGCATTGATGACGCGCACATTGCGCCGCTTGGCCAACTGGGCCAGTCCGCCGGAAAGAGTCTCCAGCACCTTCTCCTTGCGAGCCCGCATCTTGTCGATCGACACCCGCGGCTTGCCGTATTCGACGCCCCACTCGGCCATTTCCGCCGCTTCGCTCATCACCTTGGCCACGTGCAGCAAGGCCTTCGACGGGATGCAGCCGCGCAACAGGCAGGTTCCGCCGAGCCGCGGATCGGCCTCGACGATCGTGGTTTCCAGTCCCAGGTCGGCCGCCAGGAACGCGGCCGCGTACCCGCCCGGCCCGCCGCCCAGCACCACGACTTTCGAGTGTATCGCCATAAACCTGTTGGCAGCAAAGTAGTTAGTTCGCCAAACAGATAAGTTTACCCGCCTTCTCAAAACAGGCCAATGGGGACAAGTAGTGGAGGGCGGAGTGCTAAGGGCCGAGGGCCAGAATTCCGACTGCTGGCCCTCGGCACTCCGCCCTCAGCCCTCAGCCATTCACCGCGTGCCGCAACGCCGGTTCGAGCTGCGGGTACGCAAACTGGAAGTCCGCCGTGGAAAGCACGTGGGGAGTGACGCGGGCCCCGCCCAGCAGCATCTCGTCGGCCATCTCGCCGAAGCGAAGCCGGAGCGCGGCCGCCGGCAAGGGAAAGACGGTGGGCCGGCCCAGCACCCGCCCCAGCGTCTTGGTGAATTCGCGGTTCGTCACCGGTTCGGGCGCCACCGCGTTCACCGGCCCCGAGAGCGCCGCCGCGTGCAGCGCGAATTGAATCACGCGCACCAGGTCGTCCAGCTCGATCCAACTAATATATTGGCGACCGCTGCCGATCACCCCGCCCACGCCGAGCCGAAACGGGGTGAGCATCTGAGCCAGTGCGCCGCCCTTCTTGCTGAGCACGACGCCGATCCGCAGGTTGACCACGCGGATATCGGCGTCGCGCGCCCGGCGAGTGGCCGCCTCCCATTGCTGGCATACGTCTGCCAAAAATCCGCGGCCCGGCGGCGACGACTCGTCCACCGGCTCTTCGCCCCGGTCGCCGTAATAGCCCACCGCCGACGCGCTCACCAGCACCGCCGGCTTCACCGACAAGCTGGCCAGCGTTTCGCACAAGAGCCGCGTTCCCGCCACGCGGCTGTCGCGAATCCGTTGCTTCAGCGGTTCGTTCCACCGCGCGGCCAGCCCTTCGCCGGCCAGGTGCACCACCGCGTCGACGCCGCTCAGGTTGGCGGCGTCGATCGTGCCGCCAGCCGGGTCCCAACGAATTTCGTGCGCCTCTGCAAACCCCTCCCCGCTCTGGGGAAGGGATAGGGGAGGGGTCCGCCGACGCACCACCCGGCGCACTACCTGCCCCTCCGCCTCCAGCGCGTCGACTAGCGCGGTGCCCACCAGCCCGCTCGAACCTGTCACGGCGATGATCATGGTGATAGCTTTTAGCTGTTAGCTATTAGCTAGAATCTGAGGACGCCCTTCTGGCTAAGAGCTAAGAGCTAAGAGCTAACAGCTAACAGCTAACAGCTCCCCTCACTGCCTTCTCTTCTGGTACTCGCGGCTCGCCTGGTCGAGGATACGTCGCTCGCCGCGGGTCAGGCTGTCCTGGCCTTGCTCCTGGATTTTCTTGAGAATCTCGTCGACGCGGCTGTCCGTCGAATCGACTTGATCGGGATCGATCACCCGCAGCTTCGGCTTGCGGCGCACCCGCTTAGCGAAACCGCCGCTGGGCAGCCAGCGCTCGAACCGCCAGCCCCACTGGTAGTACAGGAAGCCGAACAGCGCGCCGCCCAAATGCGCCGTGAAAGCCACGTTGCCGGAGCGGTCGATCGCCCCCAGCGCGTCCATGCCCACGACGATCACGGCCAGCACCCACATCGGCATCGGTATGAAGAACATGAACAGCACCATGCGGTGCGGAAAATTCATGGCAAACAAAATCACCATCGCCGATACGCCCCCCGAAGCGCCCAGCACGACCGACATCCCCTGGTTCGGGATCTCGGCGATCGTCCACACCAGCCCCGCCACGACGATCGCGACCAGATAGAACGCCAGGAACTCGCGCCGGCCGTACCGATATTCCACTTCCCGCCCGAACATCCACAGCACGAACATGTTCATCGCGATGTGCCACAGGTCGCTCGGCGAATGCAGGAAACCATAAGTCAACAGCCGGTAGGCCTGCCATGGCTCGCGATACCAGGTGGCGTACAGGGCGCCGAACTCGGTGACTCTGTCGCTGAATTGCTGCCCTAGAAAAACGAAGCAATTGAAGAGCACCAGGTTGGTGACCATCGCCCGCGGACCGCCGAGGTCGAAGCCCGACTGGCTGCCATAGGAGCTGCGG
>CAZHIV010000063.1:0-5215 GCA_964532675.1 uncultured Planctomycetaceae bacterium | reverse complement strand
CGTTCTCCAGCTCGGCCAGCGCCTGGCGGCGCAGCTCGAGATCGGCCTCGGCGGCCGCCAGCTCCAATTGGATCGACTCGGTCAGCAGTTGGGCCAGCATCTGGCCGCGCTCGACGCGGTCGCCCTCATCCAGCGGATACTCGACCACGCGGCCGTCGACCGCGCTGCCGATCGTGGCCATGCGGAGCGGCATCACGGTGCCCACGAACATCTGGCCGGCCACCACCTCGCGCTCGACGGCGGGCGAGACGGCGACCAGTTGGGCCGGCGGACCTTGGGCGACGACGCGGGCGGCTAGCAACATCGCGCCATAGGCGAGTAGATTTGTCGTGATTCGATTGGACGGTTTCATCATGCAACGTGTGTCGGAAATTCTTGAATGGCGCCTCTACCTGGATGAATTCTCCTGTAGGGAAACGGCCTCTGTGCCGTTCCGTCGCTTTGGCGACGGCCCGGAACGCCGCGGAGGGCGTTCCCTACAGAGCAATCGCCGCGGAGGGCGTTCCCTACAGAGCAAACGCCGCGAGGGGCGTTCCCTACAGAGCGAACTCCCTTTTGCGTTCGCCCTCAATTAATGAATCAACGTCATACGGCGCTCTCCGCGGGCTGGTGAGTCTTCAGGTTCTGGTCGATGCGGTGAAGCAGCTTCTTGAGAGCGGCGAGCTGTCGGTCGCTCAGGCCGGCGGTCGCCCGGGCGCGGACGCGCGACGCGCACTCGACGATCTTCTCCCACACGGGCTCGGCCGCGCGGTTGGCGCGAATCAGATTCTTGCGACGGTCGGAAGGGCAGTTATGCCGGCTGATCCAGCCGTCGCGCTCCATGCGATCCAGGATGCCGACCAGGGTGGGTGGCTCGATCATCATCTTGGCGGCCAGCTCGGTCTGGGAAAGCTCACCTTCCAAAGCCAGCCAGCCCAGCACCATCGATTGGCGATAGGTAATGCCGTGGGGTGCCAATTCGTCGGACACGGCCCGGTGGTAGGCCTGCGTCGTGATGGTCAGCCAATAGCCGACGCTCTCGTCAAAATCGAAATACAGCACGCTGGAGGTTCTCCTCAAACAGGCCGGCAGGCCTTAATTAGTTGAGGCCATCCGGGAATTCAAAATTCCGATGAATCTGTAGGGAACGCCCTCCGCGGCGTTCCGCGGCGTTGCGCTCGACCGACGGAACGGCACAGAGGCCGTTCTCTACAGAGATTGTTTCCCGGACACCCTCATTAGTTAGCATGCTAATTATTAGGCGTTTCATCAGTTGGGGCAAGAGCAGGGCGGAGATCATTGGCTGCGCCGCCGCCTTCGGGCTGCTGCGATGCCAGTTTGACAGGGCTGATGGAAGTAGGTTCGACGTTTACACCGAAAGGCCGGAATAATCCGCCCTTTTCCCGGCCGGGACGCGCGCTCGGCATGACCCTTGCAGCTTCTCTGGCTGCCGGCCCGGTCATTCCGGTCCGAAGTACGCGCATCGCGACAGTCAATATGCAATTGCTGAAGCCCCTATTGTTGTTCTGCCGTAGCGATCAATGTTATCGCGATGTGTGCAAGCGAGTTTCGCCCGGCAGACGCAATGAGGCTTCGGCGCGCCTAGAGGAGGCCTGAAGACCATGTTAAGAAACTGGATCCCACGTTCTATCGTGGCACTGACGTTGGTTGGTGTGATGGCGAGCGGCAGTGCGCTCGCCCAGCGAGGTGAGAAAGGCGGGCGAGACGGCGGCGGCGGAAGCGACCGGGGCGGCGAAAGCTCCGCGCGCTCGTCTAGTCGCGGCGGCGGCGAAGGATCGTCCAAGCAATCGTCTAGTCGCGGCGGCGGCGAAGGGTCGTCGTCGCGGTCGTTTAGTCGCGGCTCGTCGCGTAGTGAAAGCCGCGGCGGCGAATCGTCGCAACGGTCGCTTAGCCGCTCTTCGGATCAGTCTGATCGGTCGGGGCGTGAGTCCTCTCGCACCGGCCGGTCCGATGAGCGATCAGCCGACGGTATGACGCGCCGCGGCTTATCGGATCAGCGATCCGACGACCAGCGATCGCAGCTCCAAGGCCGGCGGGAGTACCAGGCCCGCCGACCGTCTGACGACCAGGCCCGCCGACCGTCTGAGGACCAGGTCCGCGACTTTTTGGACATCCGGGGAGACGACGACCGGGGCCGACAACGGGACGACGATAGCCGGTTGCAAGACCGCGACCGTGACGAGTTCCGCGGCCGCTTCGGCGATTCCCGGGACCGCGACCGCGATCGAGGCGACTATCGCGAGCGGGACCGCGGCGAATTCAGCCGCGACCGCGGCGATTTTCGCCGGGACCGCGACGGAGATTACGACCGGTGGCGTCGCGGGGAGCTAAGCGACCGGGGCCACGATCATCGTGATTGGTCGGGCCGCTGGCGCGACGGCGACCGTTTCCAGACGTCGCACTACATCCGCGACCGGTGGTTCCGGGACCGCTGGGACGACCGCAATGCTTACCCCTTCTACGGGGGCTGGTGGGGTCGTCAGCGTGGCGGCTGGGATTTCTGGGATAGGTATGCCCATCGCCACAACCGGCCCTCTTATTGGTGGACCTGGGCCGCCGCTCCGCGGCTGTCGTCGTGGGTGACTTACGGCTGGCCGCAGCACTACTACTGGGACTACGGCCGAGGTGAGTATATCTACTACAACGACGGCGCGATCTACGTGAACGGGCGCTGGTATCAGCCGGCGCAGGTGTTCTACGACCGGACGGTGGAGCTGGTCGACGAATCGCCCGGCCTAAGCGCCGAGGAAGCGGCCGAGAAAGAGTGGCTGCCGCTGGGCGTTTTCGCGGTCACGCGCGAAGGCTCGCAGGACCCCAACGTGCTGGTGCAACTGGCGGTGACGGACGACGGCGTCATTGGCGGCACGGCGTTCATCCCGGGCTCTGAACGGTCGTACCCGATCGAAGGCGTTGTGGAAAAGGAGACGCAGCGCGCGGTGTGGTCGTATACCAACGAGCGCGACCAGCGGGTGCTCATGGAGACCAGCATCTTCAACCTGACGCAACCGGAGGCGACGGGGCTGGTGCAATATGGACCGGACCAGATGCGGGTGATTCAACTCGTGCGTCTGGAGCAGCCGGAGGGCGGCCCGCAGTTGCCCGCCACGGCCAGCGAGGGCGAGCTGCCAACGCCGAGCGTTCGCTAGCTTGATCTGAAACGTGAAGTGCACACGACGCCGGTCGAACCAATTCGACCGGCGTCGTTTTTTGATTCCATCCGTTTTCACGCGCCGGACTACGAAGTCGCATGCGCGCGGATGCTTTTGAGTGCCTTTCCTTCGGCGCGCTGGGCATGGCAAGCGGAGCCAAATAGAGCCCCTTTCCTAAGTCCGGCAGGCCGACGCCGAACTGGGGCGCCGGACGCAAGGCAATCCGCCGCGGCAGCCCACTCGGCGGCGAGCAATGGCAACACCGCACCGCCAATCGCCTCGCCCTCGAACCCACACTCCGCCCCCGCGGACGCCCAAGCAAGTCGCAAGAGCAGGTAGAGAAATGAGCTGCTTCCCGTTTTTTCAACTGACAGACGCGACCAGAAAACCACCCGCGGCAAAGTCGAGCGGATAACGTCCCTGGCCTAACGGCCAAGAGCTTCTGCCGCAGTTGACATCCATCCTAAATATAGTATACTTTGTTCAGGATAACCATGGCGACCGAGAAAAATCCTGACGCCAAAGTCGCCTGGGAAGGAGACAGTCTCGACGTGGTGAAGGCGTTCCCTCCTGCCGTCCGGCAGGAGATCGGCTCGACATCCGGCGCTTGCAGCAAGGAACGAAGCCCCACGACAGTCGCCCGATGAAGTCGATCGGCAAAGGCGTCTTTGAACTGCGGCAACGAGACGACAATGGTTGGTACCGCCTCATCTACCTCTCGCGCGTCGGCGACACGCTGTACATGCTCCACGCCTTTACCAAGAAGTCGGCCAAAACCAGCCGCCACGATTTAGCGATCGCCTCGAGCCGACTGAAAGACGTTCGGGCGCGAATCGCGGAAGAGAAGAAACATG
Source organism: uncultured Planctomycetaceae bacterium (assembly GCA_964532675.1). Classification (GTDB taxonomy): domain Bacteria; phylum Planctomycetota; class Planctomycetia; order Pirellulales; family Lacipirellulaceae; genus JABDGM01. The sequence continues at coordinate 1,212 of CAZHIV010000063.1, read as the reverse complement.
CACGCAAAAACAACTAAAGCGACGCACGTCTCAACCGACAAGCTGTTTGAGGACTTGGGCTTTTCCCGAGAACAAGCAGCCGTTCTCGAACTGAAACTGTCGCTGCACAATGAAATCATGAAGGTCGTCGCGAAGCGGAAACTGACTTCCCGACAATTGGAGAAGATCCTCGACGTCACGCAGTCGCGGGCCAGCGAGCTGCTCAACGGCAAAATCTCCCAGATGACTGCCGACCGGCTCACCAAGTACCTCTACCGCCTTGGTCGTCACGTCAAGGTCACAACCACGCGAGCAGCGCTCCAGCGAACGGAAGTGGCCTAACCCCAGCCCACTCGGCGGCCAGCAATGGCAACACCGCATCGCCAAACGCCTCGCCCTCGAATCCACACTCTGCCCCCGCGGCCGTCCCCGCACATCTGAGAAGCTGCGTCCCCTTTCCCCCCTCCCGGCCAGGGAGGGCGAGCTGCCGCAACCGGGAGTTCGCTAAGAGTACCGCCTGGTCCCTGAAGTACACACGGGCGCCGGCCGGGTAATCCGACCGGCGCCCGTTTTATGCGCGCACGGAGAATCACTTCGGGGTTTATGGAGAAAGCCGGAAATCTGAGGAAGATCTGCCTGTATTGGCGGCTGAGCGAGAATTGTTCGACGGGTCCCGTTGTGATAGTATGTTGGGTTCCCCGCGGCTTTGGATGAGCCGGCGAAGTACGTCGGCGGGGCGTGGGGATGCACCGTTTTTGCGCTTTGTTTTTCCTCCCCCCAAATCGTTATGGTGAATCGCAATTTAATTCGAGAGTTTGACGTATCGGACGAAGACTGGAACGTGGCCATCGGCGAAGCGCTGCCGGACGACATGGAATGGCTGGGCGGCGAAGACGTCGGCCCGAACCAGATCGTCGAAGGCAAGGTGCTGCGGATCGACGACGACTTCATCCTGGTCGACGTCGGCTACAAGAGCGAGGGGATCATCCCGCGCAATGAGTGGGAGGAAGGCGACGAGATTCCGCAGATCGGCGATACGCTCCGCGTCCTGGTGGAGGACCTCGAGGACATCGGCGGCCGGCAGGACGATCGGGGCATGATCGTTCTCAGCAAGCGGAAGGCCGAGAAGATCGAGAAGTGGTTGAAGGTCATGGAGACCGTCCACGAGGGCGACACGGTCTCCGGCCAGGTGACGCGGAAGATCAAGGGCGGATTGTTGGTGGATATCGGCGT
>CAZHIV010000062.1:0-7211 GCA_964532675.1 uncultured Planctomycetaceae bacterium | reverse complement strand
CCGCCGGCTATGATCGCCGTTTAATGCAGCTTATCGAGCCGCCAACTCTCGACCGCTTCCACGTGGTAGTTGTGGCACTTCTGACAAGCGTCGCCCGCCGCTTTGGCGGTGTGGCACGCGGCGCACTGCTGCTTCGAGAGGGGGGCGAACTCGCTGGCGAACGAGTGCGGGTCCCAGCCCGCGTACGATGCGGTAGCGTCTCTCGATTCGTCGATCGCATGACAGGCCGTGCAGTCGGCCAACTGCGGCAACACGAGGTGCGGGCCGTGCGAGAACTTCGTCAGCGCCCGCGATGCGGTGGTGCGATCGTATGCCCGCCAGTGGATGGTGAGCTCTCCGCCGGCCGACTGGTCCACGCTGTGGCACGATGTGCACAGCCCGGCCGCCGTGGGCTTTGCGAGCTCTTCGAACATGGCCCGCGCCAGCGGCTGCTCGGCCAGGTTGGGCGTCGCCGCCAACAATTCCAGCCAGCCGGTGAGCACCGGATCGGCATGCGCCGCGGGCCGATAATCGATTGCCAGTCGATCGTCGTCCCGATTCCACGTCCCCGCCTGCGCCCGGTAGGGTGGGTCGAGGCCGCCGAGACCCACCAATGCGACGTCCCATTCGCCCGCCTCGGCACTTTCGTCGGCGAACCAACGTTGCACCGCACCGCGCACAGTCTCCGCCGACAAGCCGGCAGCAATTTGCCGCACCTCCGCTTCCGGCACGTCGCGGCCAAGCACCGCCGTAAGCCGCTCCCGCATCGCCGTCGGTCCGCGGCGCTCCAAGTCGCTGATTAGCGCTCGAATCGCCTTCGCCAGCGATGCGCTCGCTTCAAGCTGCGCCGCATCGTCCGGATCGACGTCGAAGAACTCGAAGTCTTCGCCGAGCGTGGCCATCGCGCGGGCGGCGGCCGGGTCGGCCGCCAGCAGCAGCTTCATCGCCGGCGGCAGCCGGCCGTCGAAATCGCCGTTCGCCTCCGCGGGCCACGGGCCGATCTCGTGCCCGGCCTCCTTCAAGGCCGCAATGTCCAGCGTCGGCAGCGCCAGCATTGGCACGCCCTGCGCCACGCTGGTGGCGATCTTTTCGTCGTGGCAGGCTGCGCAGGCTGCTTCGTAGCTGGCCGTCAGCTGTACTCGGCCCGTCGCGTCGTCCAGATGGCACGACCGGCAATCGAACGGCTGCTTCTTCTCCGCAAAGTGCTTCGCCCGATGCGATGCATGGTTGAACGCGATGCGAGTCCGCCGCTCGTAGGGCCAGGCGCCAAACTCCGGATGGTCCGCGCCGAGACTCTCGTAGCGCTGGGCGTGGCACGACTGGCAGGCCGCATCGTTCATTGCCGTAAGGTCGAACTCCGCCCCCTGGTGCTCGCGATGGCACGTCGCACAAGCCAGCTCCTCAACCGCCAGCGAGCCGGCGGGTTCACCCCGCCGGGCCAAGTCCTCGCGCGGTGCCAAGTCATCGCGCGGGGCCAATCCCTCCCGCGGTGCCAATCCCTCCCGCCGGGATAAACCCGGCGGCTCGCTGGCGGCTTTCGATGATTTGTGTTGTGTGATCTGGCGCAGTGCTTCGGCGGGCAGGTTGTGCGCCGCCAGGGCGAATTGCACTGAGATCGTTTCGTCGTGGCACTCCATGCAGCGCTGCGATTGATGGGCCCTTTCGCCATGACCGACCAAGAGCGACGCGGTCCAGCCGAACGCACCGCGCTCCGCCGCCGCATGACAGGCCACACAACTTCCCCTCCCTTGTAGGGAGGGGCCAGGGGAGGGTTCGCTTTCCAAAAGCTGCGCGTGTTGCCGCGCCAGCGGCCCCGGCGAGATGGCCGCATCCCGCCAATCGGCGCTGAGCAGAATCATCAGCCCGCCCGCGGTCAAAAACCCGCACGCCGCCAAGAATCGCCCGCGCGTCGACCGCAGGCTGCGCACGGGATGACACCGGTTCACGCGTCCGCACCCGCCGTCGTGCGTCGGACCCTCGTCACACACGCCGCCTCGCACCGCCGAGCGGTTGCACTGCCAACGATCGCCGTCCCGCGCCGGCACGCACTCGGCCAGGGCAGGGCAGTGGCCCCGCGCCGTCGGCCCCGCCGGGCAGGCCGGGCCCTCGCTCGCCAGCCCGCAGACCCACGGCTGGTTCGGCCGCTCGTACTGTCGGCTCGAATAGTCCGGCACCGGCTCCCTCACGCGACACCTCCCTGGAACGCGTGTGCCAACAGGCCGTGCAGCAGCGCCAAGAGCACTAGCGCGTACGTCAGCCCGATGTGCGCGAACAGCCACAGTTTGAGCACTTTCTGCCGCGCCTCGTGGAAGTCCAAATCATCTTTGCGCCGCACGAGCGCGAACAGCCGTTCGCAACCGGCCAGCTCGTCGTCGAACAGGTACCGCCGCACGTCGTGCATCTCGCGCATCAGCGCGCGGCGCCGCGCCGTGGTCGGACGCAGCAGGTAACGCCACCCGCGCGGGCGCCCGAAGAAGTCGTAGAGCCGCGCGCTGTAAAAATCGGCGAGCGTCGTAGCGCCCGAGGCCGCGACCGCTTCCAGCACCGCCTCACCCGCTTGCAGCCGAGCCTGCCGCCGAAACACCGGAATCCGCTCATAAAGGACCTCCTCGCCGACGCGGGCCAACTGGGCGGGAATCGTCCGCGTGAGATACAGCCCCACGACGCCGCTCGCCACCGTGAGCAAGTACACCGCCGCTAACGCCGAATCGAGAATCCCGCGCGGCCAGGCCGCCCCCGCGTGCAGCACGAACACCGCCACCGTCCCCATGCCCACGTAGATGTGCCACTGCAGCCACGTCGCCGAGCTGCCCAGCGGCAAAAAGGGCAGCTTCTTCCGCACGTTGTACAGCGCCAGAAACAGCACCGCCCCCAGCAGCATGTACCCCGTGGTAAAGGCAGACGTTCCCAGGCTTCGTTCCTGCGCGCGGACCCACCACACAATCGCCGCCAGCGCGACGAGCAACAGGCCCGCATTTCGAATTCGCCGATAGTAGCGCGTCCGCATTTCGATCGTTGACCACGAAAGATACGAAAGTCACGAAAAGATCAATTCGCGCCTTTCTGTGCTTCCGTGTCTTTTCGTGTCTTTCGTGTTTTTCGTGGTTATCTGAATTGTGGTGTTTGGAGTGTCGCTGCTATCGCCGGATCCATTTCGCCACGCTGTCGAGCTCGCTCATGTCGATGCGCACCAGCGCGTCGTGCGGGCAGGCGTGCTGGCAGGCGGGGCCTGTGAGCTGGCCGGCGCAGAAGTCGCACTTGGTGGCCTTGAGGATCGGCTGTTGGGTCGCGTCGTCCACGACAAACGCGCCGCCGAAATCGCGGATTTCCACCATGCGGATCGCCTCGTACGGGCAGCTATTGGCGCACGTGCTGCAGCCGATGCACGTGCGATCGTTGATCCGCACGGTGCCGGTGTCCTCGTCCCGGCCGATCGCCCCCGTGGGGCAGCCGATCATGCACACCGGGTCGACGCAGTGCATACAGGCATTGGCGACCATGAGCCCGTCGTGTGTCGGTCCCTGGCGGATGAACCGCGGGTTGTTGTCGTGCGTCGCCGCGCAGGCCCGCAGGCAATCGTCGCACCGCGTGCAGCGGTCCAGGTTGATTAGCATCGTCTGCGTGCCGTTGAGAAACCGATGGTCGCTCAAAAACTCGAGCGTGCCTGAATCGAGCGTAGCCTCCTTGATTTCGGATTTCGGATTTCGGATTGCGGATTGTGCTGCTGTCTTGTCATTCCGCAATCCGCAATCCGCAATCCGCAATCCGGAATGCCGCAGGATCGCCTCAAACACCACCTCCCGCGGTATCCGCAACACATCGACATACCCCACCGCCCGCAGCGAACTGCGCCACGGCACGTCCTCGCCCGTCTCGGACGATTCCGCCAGCTCCGCCCAGCCGAACACCTGCCCCTTGCCGAGGTAAGCCAGCGTGAGTTGCCCGTGCCCGTGCCGCCGGCTCAGCCGCGCGTAGCCGTTGCGCACCAGCAACAGCCCGGTCGGCCGGTCGCCCTCGGCGGCGATCAGCGGCTCGGCGGCGATCTGCTCGTTCGGGTCGCGCCGCCGGCTCGGTCCGAAATCGGTGTACCAGTCGAAGTTGCCGTACGACTCGAACACCGTGGCCGCCGCCACGGCTGCAATCGCCTCCGCCGGCAAGTCTTTCAACAGGGGCGTTTCTCGCAGGTGAACCCGCAAGCTGTTCTCGCGGTACAGCCGTTCGATGTGTTCGCCGAGCGCCGGCGTGCGGCGCATCAGGTCGCGCAGCCCCTGCCAGCGGATTTCCAACAGCGTCGCGAAGCCATCGGCAAACACGGTGGCGGTGCGCGGCGTTCTCGACAGGGCTGCCAGCTCGCCGAAGAATTCACCGGCCCCGAGCTGCACGGTGCCGGAGTGCTCCAACAGCCGCGGCACGTCCTGCAGAAAGACCCGCGCGCCGCCGCTTTCCTCGCGCGTGCCGACCGATTCGTCGGGCAGTGCCGCGCGGCCGAGGTCGCGCCGCACTTCCGGCAGACTCGCGTTCTGCCAAAGCTGGGCGATTGCCTGCCGCCAGGTGCGCCGCGGCCGCTCGTCGCGCCCCAGTAGCTTCGGGTCGAGCTGCTCCAGCACGACCCGCACGGTGCCCGACAGCACGAGAAACGCGCTATGCCCATAGTCGCCCTCGCGGACGATGAGGTCGCCGTGCTCGTAGCGGACGATCCGCGTGTCGCCGGCCAGGATGCCCCGCAGCGGCAGCGACGGCGGAAACGCGCCGGCATCGATGCCGCGAAACGGCTCGATCCGCAGCAGCGACTCGACGTCGGCCTCGGTCATCTCCCCGAACGGCTCATCCCACCGCCGCGGACGAGGTATCGCAATTTCCAGTTCAGACATCGCGGTTTCTCGCACGACAAATGAATTGCACCACAGAGGACACGGACAACCCAGAGATCCTCGCAAGCTTGGCTCTGGGCTCTCTGTGTCCTCTGTGGTGAATATTTTCAATTCTTGTACTGGCTCGGCGGCGGCAGGAGCGGGTCGATGGCGGCCAGCCGCTGGCCGTCGGCCGCCGCGGCAAACTCGAACGCGGCCTTGCCGACCGCGTCGGCCGCCGTCGTGATGGCCTCCGCGTTGTCCAGTCGCAGCTCCACCGTTGCCACGGCATCGAGCGCCGGCTCTAGCAGCGGTTCACCCGCCAGCCGCTGGATCTCGTGCAGCCGCCGCTTCATGCGCGCGGCCCGCTGGGCGCTGGCGACGCCGAACGTCGATTTCTCCGTCGCCGCCGCCACCGCCCGCAGGCTGTATTCCAGGTCGGCCATCGCGCCGACGACGAACGTTACGCGCAGCTCCGCCGGCGCGAGCGCGGCGTTCGCCGTGCCGCCCGTGCGCAGGAAGTTGTGCCGCACCATGCCCTGCGACCAGGCCACGAGCTCAAAATCCTGGCTCCCCGCCTGGTGCCCGCCCACTTTCACAAGCCGCTCGTTCGGCACCGTGTGGCAGTCGTAGCATTGGCGGGCGATCAGGTAGATGTTGTGCGGGTTGTTCATTCCCCGCGCGATGCTCTGCTCGACCCGCTGGGCCCGATGCTCGGGCGACTCCGCCTCCTTGGTGATGCCCGGGCCGCCGTAATCGGCGTGAATCGCCAGCCAGTCGGCCGCGCCGCCGTGGCACGATTCGCACGACACGCCGGCCACCACCCGCACGCGCGAGCCCTGCTGCTGCTCGGTGTAGTGGCACTGAGTACACACGCTGCTCCGCTTGATCGACCGCTCGCCCAGCCGCTCGGCGATCTCCTTGGCTTGCGGCGTGCGGTGCAGCGCGTCGAAGGTGGCGAAGTGGGGCGTGCGCATCCACTGCTGCACTTCCTGCTGGTGACACTTCGCGCACTCGTCGGCCCCCACGATCTTCGCCGCATCCGGCACCGCCGGCCCGGCGATCGGTTCGTCTCCAAATGCCGTGTGAGCTGCGACGCCAGCGGCAATCAACCCAGCGAAAGCTCCAACAAGTATCTCACGCAAAGGCGCAAAGGCGCAAAGGACGAATTGGCTTCGTACTTTGCTGTACCGTCTTGACGCCCAACGCGACATTGCTTGGATTCCTTTGCGCCTTCGCGCCTCTGCGTGAGATAATTAGTTGCTCAGGCGTCCAGCAGCAGCGCTCCATCGGGCATGCTGATGCACGTCAGGCAATGCCCGGCCGGGACCGGGATGCCGGGCCGCTTGAGCGTCGTGACGCGGCCGCTGCGCACGGCCATCATGCACTCGCCGCAACTTCCGGCCCGGCAGCCGGAGGGCATGGCGATGCCCGCCGCTTCGCCGAGTTCCAAGAGCGAGCCGACCGACCCGTCCCACACGAGTTCCCGCTGGCTACGCTCGAACCGCACTTCGCACGGCTCCGTCGTGCGCCCGGCCGGACGCGCCGCGGTGGCGCTGTTCACGCTCGCCGGCCCAAACGCCTCGAAATGCACGTGCGACTCCGGCACTCCCCATGCCCACAACGCCGGCACCAGCGATTCCATCAGCGGCCCCGGCCCGCAGACGTAAAACCGAAAATTGCTCGACGGCAGCACCGCGCGCACGCGCTCCATCGTCAGCCGGCCGCGGTGGTTGTAATCCTTGTACAACACGTCCTCGCCGCGCGGCGACGAATAACAAACGTGCAGCCGCAGCGCGGGATACGCCTCCGCCAGCCTTTCCAAGTGCGTCTTGAATGGCTGCTCACTGCCGTTGCGAAACCCAAACAGCGCATACACCGTGCGAGTTTGGCCCGAATGGACAATTGCCTCCAACATGCTGACCAGCGGCGTGACGCCGATCCCGGCGCCGAGCAGCACGATCGGCTCCGTCGCCAGCGGATCGAGAAGGAAAATGCCGCCCGGCGCGCGCATCTCCAGCACATCGCCGACCCGCACTCGATCGTGGAAATACGTGCTCCCGCGTCCCGGCGCCATGTCCGTCCGGCCCGCCGGCGCAGCGATTCGCTTGATCGTCGCCCGGTAGTAGTCCTGTCGCGGCCGGTCGGAAAGCGAATAGCAGCGCACGAGCGGCGGCCCAACTTCCTCCACGGGCAGGCGAAACGTCAGGTATTGCCCCGGGGCAAACGGCAACAGCGGCCGCCCGTCCACCGGGCTGAAGTAAAACGACTTCACGTCGCGCGCCTCAACGACGATCGCCGCCACGCGGAACGGCCGCCAGCCCTGCCAATCGGGAATTGCCTGGGAAGCCCGCGCGGCCCGCGCCGCCGCCTCCACGCGCC
>CAZHIV010000061.1:0-13893 GCA_964532675.1 uncultured Planctomycetaceae bacterium | reverse complement strand
GCGCGGATCTTGCCCTCTCTTTTAAGCGTTTCCAGCACGCCCATTTTCTCCTCGACGGGCACCTCGTCATCCTGCCAGTGGGTCTGGTAGAGATCGATCACATCGGTCCGCAACCGCTTGAGGCTGCGTTCGACCTCTTCGCGGATGCCGTCGGCGCCGCCGTAGATGTAGACGTCGAAACTCTCGTCGGTCGTTTGACCCGGCTGGTCGTATATCCGTTCGGTCGACGAAAACTTCTTCCGGGCGCGGCGCTTCTGCTCGTCCGTCAGGTCCCAACGCATCACGCACTTGGTGGCCAGCACGACGCGGTCGCGCCGATCGGCGATCGCCTTGCCGACGACTTCCTCGCTGCGGCCGAAGCCGTACACCGGTGCCGTGTCGATGAGGTTTCCGCCGGCGTCCAAGAAGGCATGGATGGCTCGAACGGATTTTGCTTCGTCGGCGCCGCCCCAGGTCCAGCCGCCGATCGCCCAAGCGCCGAAGCCGACCACGGATGCTTCGATGTTTGATTCTCCCAACGGGCGAGTTTTCATCGTTCGCTCCTTGAGTTCCGCAGGCCCACGCCGAGCCATGGGCATCGCACGCCGCACCTTACCGATTGCCGATTCTAACCGTTCAGTCTTGCTTTGTTCGTCGCACGCGGACGAGGCTATTGGAGAAGGGGCCGTTCTGGTCGGGGTTTTCGGGGTCGTGCGTCCAATGGTTGCCGTTGACCAGTATAGCGGAGCGTCTCGCCCTGCCCACCGGTTTTGAAATCGCGCTATTGTTGTTCGTAAGCTTGCTTCAAGGCTTGAACGTCGAGCTTTTTCATTTGAAGCAGCGCTTGCATCACTCGCTCCGTTTTTGCCGAATCGGGATCGCTCAGCAGTCGGCTCACCACGTAAAAGTTCGCCGCCTCCTCCGCCTGGTCGTCGAACGAATGGCACGTAGTTCTTCGTAACTTCTTGCGGCCACGTCGTTAAGCACCGCTGCTATAGCATTGCATTCTCGCCGCTACGTCGGCGTGCGATTCGACTGTTTTTGACTATGTCCGACATACGATGGGACGCGATTCATCGACTGCGATTTGATCTCTCTGACAGCGTTGATTCGATAGCGCTTATCGCCCAACGACTTGCAGAGAACTACGTGCCATTCGTCGTCGAACCTCAGGCAGGGATTGATTTCCTGCATAGCATTTCCTTCCGCGATTTTCGCGGCGCCGGTCGTAAGGGGCGGCCCGACTCTGGCCTTCGTCCGGACGGCGTGATTTGCTACTCTCCCGGGCTCGTTCTGGCAGCAGGTTCAAGCCACCCACCCCAGCCCCTCCCATCAAGGGAGGGGAATTGTAAGATTGCGCCTAATATAACGCGCCGCTTTACGATGTCGCTCAACCCACTTGCACCGGTCACCGATTACCAGGCGATGCTGAACCGCATCTTCTGGTCTACTTCGGCGTCGGCGTTGGTGGCCGTCTGGATGTTGCGCTTGCACATCCCGGCGCTCGATGCGCTTTTGACGCAGATCGATTTCACGGTGGAGTTCGGCGGCGACAAGATCGTTCCGATTCCCGGCGGCTATCTAATGCCGGCCTTGGCCGTGGGAATCCTCACGCGCGTGTATCGCTTCCACGCCCGTATTTCGGACTGGCTGGGAATCCGCGAATGCTTCGACATCCAGGTGATCATCGGCGAATTGGCGGCCCGACTGGCGATCGACCTCACGACGGTGTCCCAGGAACGGTTGGTGAAGCGTCGCCACGCCATCATGCGCAAAGCCTTCTATCGCTTCGTGAGTGGTCCAGAGCCGCAAATTGATCCGCAGCTCGTTCAGCAGGCGCTCGATGCGTGGTCGTGGCTTTGGGTCGGAGTGGAATCGACGCTCGTGTTCCTGCTGAGCGGACTGGCTCTCGTTGCCGCGGGCGTCTACGACGTCGGATTCGTAACGCTGGGCGGCACCCTGCTGCTGGCGGCGGCCGGCCTGCCGGCCATGCGCGGCCAGTGCCGGCGCTATGCCGTCGCGCAAGTTCGGGCGATCGTTGCCGACCCGGCGCGGGCGACGGCCGTCCGCGCGGCGCTGGCCGAGCTGCTGGACGAGCCGTTCGCCGGCCGACGAGCGGCATAAGCACTGCTTATCAAAACAAATCTCGACAACGGGGCGGCTGCCTTGTCCGGGCGACTCGCTCTAATTCGTCCGATCGGCCGACTGCAATTCGACAAATCGCGTGCGATAGCGAAGCCTCTCCCACAGGCTTGCCGACCGCAGGTTGGGGTCGTCGGCGCGGACCACGTGAGTCTTTCCGCGGCGCGTGCGCAGCTTCAAGCTGCCGTCGGACAGCACGTCATCGACGATCCAGAACTTGTCGACGAAGTAGTTGTAATTGTCGCCGTGCTCCGTCGCTTGAATGTCTTTCGCGCGCGGTCCTGGGTGGGTCGTGAACTTGATCCTGCGAAACACCACCCAATCGCCCGGCCGGAACGATCGCCACCACATCACTCAACTCCATCACACCACCTGGTTCACTGGATGCTATTGTATCCGGGCTGGAGAACGGAAGATACATTCCCTCGAGCGTTTTAGTTCGAGCCGCGAGCATGGCATGCCATCTGGAGCGAACGACTCCAGCCCGCGCGGTTCTCCAGCGGCTAAATTATCGGCCAAATCGACCGCCTCTTTGCGCCGGCGAGTGAGCAAGGGGATGGACGCGTCGGCTATCGGCAACGCGCGATCGGCCGTAGGATTAGATTCCATGCGTCAGCAGTGGGCCGACTATCGCGTTTTTTGGCGTGAGTTTCGCCAGGCTTACCACAGCACCGGGGCCGTGCTTCCCAGCGGCCCGGCGCTCGCCGCCGCCCTTTGCCGCTACGTGCGCTTAACCGGCGAGGCCGCTTCAGCGGCCGCGCCAAACGGCTACCCACCGGCCGGCGGCAATCCAACCGCATCGCGCCGCATCCTGGAAGTGGGCCCCGGCACCGGCGCCGTCACCGGCCACATCGTTCGAGCAATGCGGCCAGCCGACCGCCTGGTCCTGGTCGAGCGAAACGAACAATTCGTCGAGCGGCTTCGAGCCCGGCTGGTCGATGAGCGGGCGTTCCGTAATGCATCCGATCGCATCACTTTGCTGCACGCCAGCGTAGAGGATCTCACGGAAGACGAGCCGTTCGATTTGATCATCTCTGGGTTGCCGCTCAATAATTTCTCGGTGGATCTCGTGGAGCAAATCCTGGCCAAGCTGCGCCGGCTGCTCGCGCTGGGCGGAACGCTCAGCTTTTTCGAATACGTGGCCGTGCGCCGGGCCAAGTCGCTCGTCAGCGCGCGGGCCGAGCGAGAGCGGCTTCGAGCCGTGGGGCGGGTAATGGAAAGGACATTGCAGTCCAACGAAATCCATCGCGACCTGGTCCTGGCGAACGTCCCGCCGGCCTGGGTGCATCACGTGCGGTATACAGCAAGGAGCGTGGAGCTGGCAGCTGGGAGCAAGTCTTCCGACTCCCCGCTCCCTGCTCCCAGCTCCCCGCTATCATGAACCTGCTCACGATCGAAACAACGTGCGACGAGACGGCGGCGGCGATCGTCACCGACCGGCTGGAAGTGCTCTCCTCGGTGGTGGCCTCGCAAGATGCGCTCCACGAGCGGTTCGGCGGCGTGGTGCCGGAGATCGCCTCGCGGGCACACGTCGAGCGGATACTCCCCGTCATCGATGAGGCGCTACGCAAAGCGAAGCTCACGCTGGCGGATCTCGACGCCGTGGCTGTGGCCAATACGCCCGGTTTGGCCGGCTCGCTGCTAGTCGGTTTGACGGCCGCCAAAGCGATATGCCTGGCGTGCGACCTGCCGCTGTTGGCCGTCAATCACTTGCAGGCACATATCTACGCCTGCCGGCTGGCCAGCGGCGTGGACGTTTTCCCTTGCGTGGGGCTCGTGGTGAGCGGCGGGCACTCGAATCTCTATCGCTGCGCGGGGCCCACCGATTTCACGCCGCTGGGCGGCACGATCGACGACGCGGCGGGCGAGGCCTTCGACAAGGTCGCCAGCCTGCTCGGTCTGCCCTACCCGGGCGGCCCTTCGATCGAAAAAGCGGCCCGCGGCGGCGATCCGCGGCGCTATCGCTTTCCCCGACCGTTGCTCGATGACCCCGCGAGGCTCGACTTCAGCTTCAGCGGGCTGAAAACGGCCGTGCGCTACCTGGTTGCCGGGCCGGGGAAGCTGCCCGCCCGAGCGGACCGCTCGCCTGCGTCCAAGTCGACAGGCGAGCCGCCTATCGCCACGGACGTTGCTCACATCGCGGCCAGTTTCCAGGAGGCCGTGGTCGATTGCCTGGTCGGCAAGGCGGAGCTGGCGTTGGAGCGCACCGGGTACTCGACGCTCTGCGTCGGCGGGGGCGTGGCGGCCAACGGCCGGTTCCGCGAGCAGTTGGAGGAGTCGTCGCGCGCCCGCGGTTACACGCTGCACGTGCCGCCGCTGTCGCTTTGCACCGATAACGCGGTGATGGGCGCGATCGCCGTCGAGCGTTTGCGGGCCGGCCTGTTCGAGGACCTGTCGCTCGATATTGGGCCCGGCCCGGAACGGGCCGCGGGCCAATAAAAAAAGCGGCCCGGCTTTCATGCCGGGCCGCCTTCGCTTGTGCTTCGCCCAAACTGCGGAATTAACCGCGGGTCCATCCGACGACGTGCATCCTGCGACACGGGCCAACCAGTGGCCGGCACGCGTCAGCTAGCATTCCGCCGCGACTTTCGCCGCGGCCCGCCATCAGAACGAACTCCGCTGGCAGCTTGGGCAGTAAGGCCGGCTGACCCGGCTCTCCACGACGTTCTCGCTCGGCTTGTAGCTCGTGCGCGAAACCGACCTGGCGAGCGACCGGTCGCCCGACTTGTGCCGCTGGAGGATCTGCTCCCATTCCTTGGGCTCGATCTGGCCCGACTTGTGGAAAATCACCGTCGAACCCGTCTTATCGATAATCGCCACATGGGGAAACTTCTTGGCGCGAAACGCATCGGCTACTTTTTGCCCGTATTTCGTCGTCACGTCCACGTGGCACAGCTCGTACGGCTTCAGCAACTCAATCTCGTCACTGCCGGCGACCTCCTGGTTCTTGCCCAGCAATTCGGGCTCCAACCGGGCGTCCTCGCTGTGAGGCTTGTCGAGCACGACCAGCAACGGGGAATTCCCCTCGTCGCGAGTCGCCTCGAGGGCCTTGCCGTAGCTCGCTTCCCATTGGGGCTGCTCCGGCGTCCCGGCCAACAGACCGACCGACAAGAAAGCAATCGCCAAATAACTAACCATTATGGAACTCCTTCTTCCTGTTTGCTCCGACATGCGGCATCGGGGGGAAAGAATGGCCGGCAGGAACTACGATCGCGCGCATCGCGGAGCTTTACTTTCGAACTAGATTGGAACGCGCTGGCAGGGCGAAGCACTTCGTTGCCAGCAGTCACAGACGTGATGTTCCAAACAAAGGGAGGGATTCCTGTCGGCAGGATGCTCGCCAGTCGACGTACAGTCATGCACCCGGCAAGCACCCTAGCAGCCTAGCGGATTCCAGCGCTCGTTCAAGGGGGGCAGCTAGCATCGGCATTTCCGAAAACAGAAGATGCGCAGGACGAGCCGCCGCCAGGCAATGGCGCAACTTGGACGATCCACCAGTTTCGCCCGCAAAACGATGCTCCTGAGATTGAACGCGCGTTAAAGCGAGCCAAATTCGCCCGGCGAAGGGCATGCAATTTCAACTCGGGAGTATGAGCTGACTCGATAGCATGGATAAAATGGGAAGGCAACCTCCGCCGCCTAACTCGCGCCGAGCTTCACCGGCACCTCGATCAGCCGGCCCTCGCGGAGGATCGTCAAGACGACCTCATCGCCGGGCCGGTGCTCTTCGATCTTGTCGACGAACGCGCTGGCTGAATTCACCGCTTCGCCATCGACAGCCGTGATCGTATCGGCCGCGCTGGGGTCCTGCCGTTCGACGTCGTACACAAGCGGCCCGCGAGTAACGCGGCGGCGGACGGGCTGCCAGCCGCGCAAGCCGGCCTTTTCGGCTGGGCCGTTGCGGTTGGTCCGTACGATCTGCAGGCCGTGGTCCAATTCCCGCACGGCCACGATGCCGATGTCGGCGCGAATGACTTTGCCGTGCTCGATGAGCTGCGGCACGATCTGGCGGATGCGGTTGACGGGGATCGCGAAGCCGACGCCCGCGTTCTGGCCGACCTTGGTGGCAATAGCCACGTTCATGGCGATCATCCGGCCGCCCGTATCGAGCAGCGGCCCGCCGGAGTTGCCCGGGTTCATCGCCGCATCGGTTTGAATAATCGATTTCATTTCGCGGCCCGCACGGCTGGGCAGCGTGCGGTTGAGGTTCGAGATGATGCCGGTGGTAAGCGTCCCTTCGAGGCCGAACGGGTTGCCGAGCGTGTACACTCGTTGGCCGACGTGGAGGTTTTCGGAACTGCCGATGGGCACCGGAAACAAGACCTCGGGCGGCGCGTCAATCTTCAGGACCGCGATGTCGTTCTCCGGATCCTTGCCGATGAGCTCGCCGTCGTACGATTCATTGCCGTCGGGCAGGGTGACCGAGATCTTGCTGGCCCCTTCGACGACGTGATAGTTCGTCAGGATATGGCCCCGCTTGTCGAGGACGCAGCCGGAGCCGGCCCCTTCGCCGGGTGTGGGCAACATGAAAAACCCGTCGTAATTGGTGGTCCGCGTCAGCACGTTCACCACGCCGCGGTTGGCCCCTTCATAGACCCGGATGTTGGTCCACTCCTCGGCCGTCAGCTTCGAATTCGGGGGCACCGACGACGCGGCCACCAGCGATGGATCGGGCGGCACACGGCTTTCTTGAGCCTGGGCGACCGCGGTGCTGGGCCAGGGAGCATCGCCTTCCATCAACCACACGCCCAGTGCGCCACCCAGCATGGCGCTTAACGTGGAGCAAAGAATAAGCTGTTTCATCGTTCACTCGTAGTCTAGTTCTATTGAGGGGCCGGTCCACGGCGGCGTCGCGCCCGCGCTCCACAGCCTTGCAACAATGGAAGCTGGTGCGGCGTTACTACCCCTACGGCGTGATCAATTCGTTCGTTCGCTAGTGATTTCACCCGTTCTGTCTTGGGAGGGAAGAATTATCTCGCCATTCGTCGAACAACGGTAGGGCGACCTGTGGGGCCTCGATCGGCGGGATTTAGGCAATGTGCCCCGAACGGTCAAGCCGGCGGCCGCTGGGGAGCGGAAATATACGCCGTCATGCCGTCGCACCGGTCGGCGGAAAGCAGTCTTTTGGCGAGGATATTGAGGCCCGAAAACCCAGAAAATCATTGGCGTTTCGCCGGACGGCTGAATAGACTGAGAATAAGTGGTTAGCTACTCGTGGTTTAGGCATTTCCCCCGGAGCGGAGTTGCGCGAGCGCCCCGCGCCGAGCGGTCCGACCACGCATTTAGCCAGAGCGGCGGCGTCATTTTCGGAACAGGCCGATTGCCGCTGCGCAGAGTACACGTCCGGAGTCTCAAAAATGTCGACGGTTCGTCAGATTAGAGGCGCGTTTTGCCCGTCGGTTGGCGGGTTTTCTTTCGTCCTCGCCTTGGTATCGCTGTTTGCCGCGATCGCGGCGGCGGAAACGGCTCAGCCCAGTGCTGAGCTGGCCACCTTCCAACGCGACGGCGGGCAAACCTATTTCGCCCTGAGCCTCACGCCGCCGGCCGAACTGGCCAAGTCCGCTCGGCCGCGGGAAGTCGTCATCCTGTTCGACACGTCTGCCAGCCAGACCGGGGCCTATCGCGAGACGGCCCTGGCTGCCGTCGATGCATGCATCGCCAACTTGCGCCCCGAAGACCGGGTGCAAATCTTCGCCGTCGATTTGGACGCGCGGCCGATGAGCGGCAAATTCCTGCCCGCCGATAGCGCCGAGCTCCGCGCGGCGCTCGAGTCGCTGCGCCGCGAGACGCCACTCGGCTCGACCGACATGGAGCAGGTGTTGCGTGCCGCGGTGGCCCCCTTCGAGCAGCAGCCGGCAGCGGGACGCACGCTGTTGTACATCGGCGATGGCCGCAGCGCTGCGAACTTGCTGGGCACCGAGTCGTTTGGCGCCCTGGTCGAAACGCTGCGAGCGGCGCGAGTTTCGGTTAGCAGCTACGCCATCGGCCCGCAGCGCGACGGGCGACTGCTCGCGGCCCTGGCCAACCACACGGGCGGCAACCTGTACGTCGACGAGCCCATGGTGTGGGCCGACGATGCCGAGGGTGTGAGCGAAGAGCGTGCGCGCGAGGAAAATCTGCGGCGAGGCGCCGCCGTCGGCGCCAGCATTGCCGACTGGACGCGCGCCGCGGTACTGTGGCCGGCCCAAGTCGCCTGGCCTGCCGAGCTCGGCGATGTCTACCCGAAAACCGTGCCGCCCCTGCGCACCGATCGCGACACGGTGGTAATCGGCGTAGCCGACCTGCCGCTTGACGAGCCGATCGAAATCAGAATTCAAGCGGAGGGCGACACGGCCCCGGTGCAGTTGTCGTGGTCGGCCACGCCGCATAGCCGGGGCGCGAGCCATGCGTTCCTGGCGCAGGTGGTCGAAATGGCCCAGGCTGACGGCGGCGTGACGTTGCCGACCGTCGGATCGGCCGGGCTGGCCGAGACGGCCCGCGTGCTGGAAGCCGGCGTCGACAGCATGACCGATTTCGCGGAGCGGGCGATTGCCACCGGCGACGTCGAGGCCGCGCGCGTGGCGGCCCAGGCGGTGCTCAGCCGCGACCCGGGCAACGTGAAGGCCCAGACGATCCAACGTGCGGCCGCCAGGCGAGAGACTGCGGCCAGCCAGGTCGCTCAAGTTTCGGTCCCGGCCGAGGCCAGCGATGAGCTCAGCCTCGTGCGCCACGCGCAGACATTGCCCGCGCCGCCGGCGAGCGCCGGCCGGCCGGCCGACGTGGCATTCCCGGCCCCCGGTTCGATCACCGACCGCTTCGCGCCGGAAGGCGAGCTGCTCGACGAAATGGAGCAGCAACGGCGAGTCTTCAGCCAGATGCTGCGCCGCGAGGTCGAGAACATCGTGATCGACGCGCGGGACATCATGAGCGACGATCCTCAAACCGCGATACAGCGGCTCAAGCTGGCGCTGCAGAACGTCGAGCAGTCCACCGCGCTCGCGCCGGCGATGCGGGCCACGCTCATCGACAAGCTGCAGATCGCGCTGCGCGAAGCCCAGCGCGCCGCGGTGATCAAGGACGACCTGGACGCAGCTCGCGAGGAGCAGCTCGCCGCCGCCCGCGAGCGTCGCTTGCTCAACCAGCGGCTGGCCCGCGACCGGGAAAAGGAGAAGCAGCTCGTCGACCGCTTCCAGGCGCTAGTCGATGAGCAGCATTTCGCGGAGGCGCTCGACGTGGCCGACGCGATCTACGAGGTCGACCCCGAGGGTGTCACGCCGGTCGTGGCCTCTGTAGGCGCGGAGCTGAGGCGAAACCATTATCTGCAGGAAGTGGTCCGCGCCGCGCGATGGGACAATTGGTTCAACACGATGTATCAGGTCGAGCTGTCGCACATCCCGTTCCCGGACGATCCGCCGATCGTTTACCCGGCCGCGCCCGTGTGGGAAGAGCTGACCAATCGCCGGAAGGACCGGTACGGCTCGATGGATTTGAAAGCCACCGGGGAGGCCGAGCGCCGCATCGAGACGGCGCTGAGAAGTCCGCTGCGGACCGCGGGGCTCAGCTTCATCGATACGCCGCTCGAAGAAGTCGTGTCGTTGCTGCAGTCGGACTACGACATCCCGGTGAAGCTCGATACTACGGCCCTGGACGAGATCGGGCTGGGGCCGGACGAGCCGGTCAACGTCGAATTGCACAACGTCTCGCTGCGATCCGCGCTGCGGCTGATGCTTAAGGACCTTCAATTGACGTACATCATCCAGGATGAGGTGCTGATGATCACCACGCCGGAAGCGGCGGAGGCGGAACTGGTGGTCAAGGTGTACCCAGTCGCCGACCTGGTGCTGCCGATCGATGCATCGTCGTTGGGCGGTGCCTTGGGCGGCGGCGGCGGTGGCTTGGGCGGCGGCGGTGGCGGCGGCGGCCTAGGTGGCGGCGGCGGTGGCGGACTGGGCGGCGGCGGCGGCGGCTTTGGCGGCGGCGGCGGCGGTCTAGGCGGCGGCGGTGGCGGCGGCGGCGGCTTTTTCAGTGTGCCCGACGACCTCGGTCAACAGAAGCCCACCGCGGACTCGCAAATTGCTGCGGCCGGCAATCGGCCCCGCGCCAAGAGCATCGCGCCGATTGCGGTCGACGACTCGCAGAGCCCCGAAGAATTCTGGAACGGTTGCTTCAGCCGCGAGCAGGTCGATCCGGCGGTCGTGCGCGAAACGGTCCGCCAGTTGATGGGCCGCAAAAAGCTGGATCACGTCATCGCGCTGCTCCACGCGGCGCTGCGGCACGGCCAGCCCCAGTCGTGGATGTACGAATCGCTCGGCATCGCGATGGAACTCAACGGCAGCTCGAAGAGCCAGATTGAGCGGACCGTGATGTCGGCCGCCGACTTCAGCACGTCGGCCGACGAGCTGATGTACATCGCTCAATACCTGTCGCGGCTGGGGCTCGATCGGCGGGCGATGCTTGTTTACCAGCAGGTGGTGAAGATCGAGCCGCTGCGCAGCGAGGCCTACGCGCTCGGTTTGCGGGCCGCCGGGCGCTGCGACGACATCGCGGGAATTCGCTGGGCGACCGTCGGCATTCTCCGCCAGGCGTGGCCGAGCGAATTTGCCGAAATCGAGCAGACCGCATCGCGCGTCGCGCGCGCCACGCTCGAGCGCTTGGCCAGCGAAGGACGCGACGACGAGCGGGCCGGCTATCTGAAGCAACTGCAGGAGGCGGTGGTGCGGGATTGCATCGTGCAGGTCTCCTGGACCGGCGAGGCGGACGTCGACATATCGGTCGAGGAGCCGGCGGGCACGATCTGTTCGTCGACGGACCCGCGGACCGAGAGCGGCGGCGTGAGCCTCGGCGATGAGTTTTCCGGCCGCACGAGCGGCGAATCGAGCGAGGTGTACGTGTGCCCCGAAGGCTTCGCCGGCACGTATCGGGTGCGGATTCGCAAGGTGTGGGGCGAGGTGGCCGCGGGCAAAGTAACCGTCGAAGTGTTTACCCACGTCGGCAGCGGCGAGATGCAGCACGAGCGGCAGCAGATCGAGCTTGTGGATAACGAAGCCATGGTCGTTTTCGATCTGAATGAGGGTCGGCGCAGCGAGAAGCTCGAGGCGGCCCAATTGGCCGGCGCGGTGAAGCGCCACGAAGCCATCAGCCGTAGCGTGCTCGCCCAGCAGATTACCAGCGGCTCGGATCCCCGCGTGGCGCCGAGGCGCCCATTTGGTGACCTCGCGCGGCGGGCCTTCTTCGGCGGAGGCGCCGTCGGATATCAACCGGTCATCATCACGCTGCCCACCGGCACGACGATGGCGGCGACCGGCGTGGTGTCGGCCGACCGGCGCTATGTGAGGATCGGCGTTGCGCCGACGTTCTCCACGATTCCGCAGGTGACCACGTTCACGTTCGCCGGTGCGGCCGAACAGGTCGACGGCGCTGGTGGCGTCGGCGCTGGTGGCGTCGGCGGACCGTAGCGTAACCAGCCCCCGCTGGGAGCCATACGCTCAGGCCTGGGCCGCGAGGAGCCAGACCAGGATGCCCTTCTGCACGTGCATCCTGTTGGCCGCCTGGGCGATTACCACGCTTTGCGTCCCATCAATTACCTCGTCTGTCACTTCCTCGCCCCGATGGGCGGGGAGGCAGTGCATGAAGAGCGCGTCGTTGCGAGCCTCGGCCATGAGTTGGGCATTCACCTGGTAGGCGGCAAAGTCGCGGCGGCGCTGGTCTCGCTCGCTTTCCTGACCCATGCTGGCCCAAACGTCGGTGTACACGGCCGCGGCGCCGCGCACCGCCTGCTGTGGATCGCCAGTCGTCGTGACGTTGAGTTCCGGAAACTCCCGCTTGGAATCCTTCAGGAATTGGGCATCCAGCTCGTAGCCGGGTGGCGTGCAGACGACGAGTTCAATTCCCAAATGGCCGCAGCCCTCCACCAGGCTTCGCGCCACGTTGTTCCCGTCGCCGACCCACGCCAGGCGCAGGCCGGCCAGCTCGCCGAAGTGTTCCTGGAGCGTGTACAGGTCGGCCAGCACCTGGCAGGGGTGCGCGAGGTCCGTCAGGCCGTTGATCACCGAACACGCGGCATGCTGGGCGAACTCGACCACGGTCGCGTGCCGCCGGGCGCGGACCACGATCACGTCGACCATTTCGCTCAGCACCCGGGCGAAGTCGGCGATGCTCTCGCGCTTGCCGAAGCCGGTGTCGTCGCCGAGCATCAGGCTGCTGCCGCCCAGGTGTGCCATGCCGGATTCGAAGCTCACTCGCGTTCGCAGCGATTGCTTTTCGAACAGCAGCGCCAGCATCCGCCCCGGCAAGAGCGGCTCGCGCAGGCCGTGCGCGTACTTGCTCTTTAGATCCTCCGTGATCGAAAAGATACGATGGATCTCCGCTGCGGAAACGTCGGCTAAGGTGATCAGGTGCCGCATGGGCGGAAGCTTGATTGTGGATGCTGGAGCGAATAGTAGCCGCGACCCCAACGGGTCGCCGGATCGTTGCGGTTCTTTTTCGCGAGACCCGTTGGGGTCGCGGCTGTTCGATGGTGCTATGGTCTCAATCAGTGTGAGGCATGATTCCGCAAGACCTCCGCGAGTATCTCGCAGCCTTCGTCTAACTGTTCATCGGAAAGCGTCATCGCCGGAAGCAGCCGCAACACCGTTTGCTGTGTGCAGTTGATCAAGAGGCCGCGCTCCAGGCACTGGTGGACGATCGGCGCGCCGTCGACGGCCAGCTCCAAGCCGATCATCAGCCCACACACGCGCAGCTCCTGGCAAATCGGCAGCTCCTCGACGAGCGGCTGAAGTCGCTCGCGGAACCGTCGGCCCAACTCGGTGGCCCGCTCCAGCAGGCCTTCCTGCTCGATGGTTTCGATCGTCGCAATGCCGGCGCGGGCGGCGATGGGGTTACCGCCGAACGTGGCGGCGTGCATCCCCGGCCGAAGGCTGTCGGCGATTTCGGCGGAAGTAAGCAGCGCCGCGCCCGCGATGCCGCCGCAGAGGCTCTTGGCCAGCGTCATGATGTCCGGCCTCACGCCGGCGTGCTCGTAGGCAAACCACTTGCCCGTCCGGCCACAGCCGCTCTGCACTTCGTCGAAGACGAGCAGCAGCTCGTTGTCGTCGGCCAGCTTGCGCAGGCCCTGCAAGAATCCGTCGGGCGGGATGCGAATGCCGCCCTCGCCCTGGACCGGCTCGATGAGAATGGCACACGTTTCCTCGTCGACGAGCCTGGCGACGGCCTCTAAATCGCCGAACGGGGCGTAGAGGAAGCCGGCCAGCAGCGGGCCGATGCCTTCGTGGTACTTCGGCTGGGCGGTAGCGCTAGTCGCCCCGTAGGTGCGGCCGTGAAAGCCGCCGCGGAACGTGATGACCTTGTACCGCTTGTCGGGCGTGTGCAGCCGCGCCAGCTTAATCGCCGCCTCGTTCGCCTCAGCGCCCGAATTGCAAAAGAACGCCTTACCGCCGAAACTCCGCTCGGAGAGCATCTGGGCCCAGCGGCCCTGCACCTGCGTGTGCCAGGTGTTGGGCACGTGGATCAGTTCGGCCGCCTGCTGCTGGATCGCCTCAACCACGCGCGGCGGGCAGTGCCCCAGCAAGTTGCAGCCCCAGCCGGGGAAGAAGTCGAGATATTGCCGCCCTTGGTCGTCCCAGATGTACGAACCCTCGCCACGCACCAGCGCCACGGGAAAGCGCGTGTAGTTCGGCACGACGTAGTTTTCGAACAGCTCGGCCGTTTTGGGATTCATGCTTGTCGTTGCGGTGGCCATGCGTGACGATTGTGCTGTTAGCGTCGGCCGCCAGGCCGACTGTTTTGGGATTAGTT
>CAZHIV010000060.1:0-3020 GCA_964532675.1 uncultured Planctomycetaceae bacterium | reverse complement strand
TCGAGCGCGACGCCGTGCTCATGTGCGAACGCGGAGCGCTGGTTGGTTGGTTGCCGCTGGCGGCGAGTTTCTCGCACATCAGTTGCCACGTCTGCCGCTCGTACTCCAGCAACCGCAGGGCATCGGCGAGCGCGGCCGCGTCGGTGTTGATCCGCGCTTCGGTGACGCGGCGGAATAGGAACCAGTACAGATCGGCAATTTTTTCGTTCAATTCCGATTTTGGCTCTCGCACGCCGGCCAGCATCTCGCCCACGATGTCGATCACCCGCAGCAGCGCCGCGGCCGCCGCCGGCTCGTCGCCGCGCCGCAGGGAGTCCTCCGCCTGCCGGCCAAAGCGGATCGCCCCCTCGATGAGCATCAAGTGCAGCCGGTGCGGCGGGGCCGTGAGAACTTTTGATTCCAGGTATTGGGAATGCTGTGCTGACATCGCGATTAATCCGGGGCGGGGTTTATCGGCGATTCGCCGAGGAGCTCGTAAGCGGCGGGATGATCTGTAAGCCGGCCAACGCGGTGAGGTTCTGCTGCATGGCGGCAATCGTGGACTCGAGCTGCGCGAACTGCAGCAGCAGCCGCTCGCGCTCGCGCGTCAATCGGTCGTCCATGAAGGCGATCTGGTCTTTGCTCCTGGTGATCGTGTCGGCCAGCGATTTGGCGCGCGAGGAGAGGACTGAATTGTTGGGCCCCGCCAGTTGGGTTGTCGCCGTCTTCAGCTTGGCCGTCAGGCCCAGCGATTCGTGCGTAAAAAGCTGCTCGACGGCGGCCGGGTCGTCGGCCAGGGCCGCGTTAAGCTTGGACGTGTTTACCTGAAGCTTACCCTTGGCGTCGAAGCTCAGGCCGATCGATTCCAGCGATGTGAACTGTCCCACCCCGGAGAAGCGCCCAGACAGGACCCGATTCAGCGCCGACTCGACCTTCAGCACGGCCGACGAGCCGAACAGGATGCCGGTCGTGAGCGCCTCCTCGTCGAAGCTCGTAACCTCATCCAAATTGGTGCGAATCGAATTGAACGCATTCACTAAGTCCTGCACGGCCGTCGTGATCTGCGTCTGGGACTTAGTGACATTCACCGTCACGGGTAGTTCGGACGGCGCGACGACGGCGAGCTCGACCCCCGGGATCACGTTGTTGAAGTTGTTATCGGATGACCGGATCACAATCCCGGTGCCGACGCCGCTGCCGCCGAATTCGATCGCCGCGTCGCGCGCCGACGCCAGCTGCTCGAAGCTAAGACCCACATCGAGCCCGTCGACCAGCAGCTCGTTGGCCGCGCCCGTTTTGTCCACGGTGAGCATCAGCCGGTAACCGGTGCCGTCGAACACCGTGCTGGCGGTGACGCCGGCAGCCAGGCCGTTGATCTTCGCGGCCAATGCATCGAAGCCGCTTTGGGCGGCCGTTTGCGAAAACGCGCCGGCGCCGTCGATCGCTTGCCGCTCCTCGTCGTCGACCACGATCGTTTTGACGGTGGCATCCAGCCCGAGGTCGGCGGCCGTCGTGCCGCCTGCCAGGTCCTCGACGGCGAGCGTGCCGCTGCCGCTGGCCGTGTCGTACAGCAGGATGCCGGTCCCCGCGTCGTTGATCCGCGCCTCCACGCCGATGGCCTTGGCGTTAATCGCGTTGATTACGTCCGCCACCGTCTTGAACGTGCCACCGGTTTGGCTCAGGACGAGCACCGCGGTATCGCCGTTGCTGTCGGTGATCTGAAACGCTCCGAGCGAGACGCCCGTGCCGCCATTAAGCGACGAGAGGAGAATGCCGGCGCCCGGATCGTCCAGGTCGGCCAGATCGACGCGGAACCGCGAACTGCCGTCGATTACGAGCTTGGTTTCGCCGCCGACCTCCGCTTCCACTGCCGTGCCCACCAGCCGCAGGTCGCGGGCGACCGTGCTCGTGCCCACGTCCTTCACCGTGAGCGTGCCCGCGCCGCCGGCGTGGTCGATGATGACGATTCCGTCCCCCGTGTCGTTGATCCGCGCCTCGACATTGGCGCTGGTGAGCGCGTTGATGCGGTCGATCACGTCGCCGATTGTCTTGGCTTCGTTGCCGGGCGTGTTCAAATCCACGGCGCCGATAGCACCGACGCTGTCGGTGATCATGATGTCGCCGACGGTAATGCCCTTTCCGCCGTTCAGCGAGGACAGTAGCGTAACCCGGCTCAACTGTTGCCGGTCGAGAGAGCCGCTGTTGACACTGGTGGCCGCGCTATCGACGATGAGCCCCAAGGCGGTGGCTGTCTCGTTCGCGTCGCCGTCGGCCACAATGAGATTGCTGGCCGTCGCCCCGGTCGTGTCGGTGAGCACGATGCCGTTGCGCGCCGCGTTGATCGCCGCGGTGACGCCCACGGCCTGGCCGTTGATGGCGGCCACCACGTCGCCGAGCGTCTCGGCGGCCGACACGTCGACGTTCGACTGCACGTTGTTTCGATTCGTGATGTCGATCGTGCCGAGCGTGCCGAGGCCCTGGCCGCCGCGGAGGCTGCTGACGAGCGTATCGCGCAGGCCGCTGGCCAGTCGGTTGCCCGTTAGCGTGCCGAACGCGGCGGTGGCCGTGAGGCCCAGCGCTTCGGCCGCCGTGCCGGTGCCGACGCTCGCGACCGCGAATTCGCCGATGCCGGCCGTGAGATCGGTCAGCTCGATGCGGTTGCCGTCGGCGGCGATCGCCGCGGAGAGCTTGGCCGGATTCGCGGCGTTCAGCGCGGCGAGCACCTCGCCGAGCGTCGTGGCCGCGCCGAGGTCGACGTTTAGCGTGCTTTCGTCGGCGAGCGTGATTGTAAGGTCGTTGCCGCCAGCCAAGGGCACGCCGTTGCCGTCGTTCAGCGACGAGAGCTTCGTGCCGGCATGCAGCGAAAACACGTCGCCGCCCATCGCTACATCGGCGGCCACGTTGATGGCGGCCAGGCCCAGGTCGAGGGCCGTCTTGCCGCCGCCAATATCCTGCACCTTGAGGTTGCCGGTGCCGCCCGAGCTATCGGTGAGCACAAACGTATCGCCCACCGCCGCGGCCGACACGCTGACCTTCGTGTT
>CAZHIV010000059.1:0-4337 GCA_964532675.1 uncultured Planctomycetaceae bacterium | reverse complement strand
GCCCTTAGCGAGCACCGGAGCACTGAGCATGCCGCCCGACAGCGTGAGCGTTGCCGTGGCGGCATCGTCGCCGCCGATGACGACCGCATCGGCCACGCTGAGCCAGCCGCCGGTGATATTGAGTGCCGCGTTATTGCTAGGATTCGCCCCCAGGATGAGGAGCCCCGCATGTTGGCCCACCGAATCGACCACGACGGTGCCGCCGTTGATCTGTGCTTCATCGTACTTCGACGGCTGCCAGTTGCTGCCGGCGGTGATGCCGCCGTCGTCGGTATTCCAGTTGGTGATCTGGGCGTAGCGATTGTTGGTCGCGCCGTTGAAGACGATCGGCGCCGGGGCGGGGAACTCGCCCGCTTCGTTGAGGTATTCCACGAGGTTGATGTAACCGTCGTTATCGAAGTCGAGTTTCCAGTCGGGAGACCTGGGCGGCGAATTGGGGTTCAGCCCATGGGCCGTCTCCCACCAGTCCGGCATGCCGTCGCCGTCGGAATCCCAACCGGCCGGCCAGTTGACCACGGGCGCGTTGAGCAGGCCGTTGAGCTCCGCCGTGGGCGGGGCGTTGGCCGCGATCCCGTTGGGCGCATTGGTGTTGGTCAGCACGTCGTTGATGACACGGCTATTAATGGCGTCGCGCGCCCACCACCAATTCCCCACGTAGTTGATGACTTGCCAATAGGCGTCGTCGGCCGACTGCGTCGTGACAGGTGGGGTGGCAAAGGGAGTGGGCATTTGCGTCAGGATGCCGTTTTTGCTGCCGCCGGTGAGCTGCTGAAACATGTCCCAGCCGGTCTCGTCGCTGCCGTTGGGTTGCCCGTCCGGATTGACGGCCCGATCCGAGTCGATGAAGTTTCCCGACTGGTAAATGTCGGTATCGATGTTTTGATCGACGATGAAGGCCCGATTGGCGTTGCTCAACGTGCCCGGCCCGGCGATCAGGTAGTTGCCCACGTAATTCACGTCGGCGTCTTCCCGGTCGTCGCTGAGGGTGCTGCCGCCCGAGTAGCTAGCGCGGTCGCGCCAGTTGTAGATGACGTTGTTGCGGAAATCGGCGGTCAGCGTGCTGCCGTAGTACGAGCCGAACCGCGCCTGGCGGCTGGCGTTGTGCGCGTACAGGTTGTGGTGGAACGACACCTGCGAATCAACACGCGGTCGAATCAACGATCCATAAGCGTGATTGCTCACCAGCGCGTCGTGAATCATCGAATACTGGACCGTGATGTTCGTGTTGTTGTTGGCGACCGATAGATTCTCGTCCTCCGACCAGGAAGTGGTGACGTGGTCCAGGATCATGTTGGTGGCGATTGTGTCGCCCGCGCCGTTGCCTCCCACAAACGAGAGCGAGTCCTGCTCCGGGCCCGTGCCCTTGCGGAAGCTCATGTAGCGGAGGATGACGTTGCTCGTCATCGTGTTGTCGCTCTTGGTGATTTGCGACATGTTGCCGTAAACCGTGACGGGGCTGGGCGCCGTCTGGCCGGCAATATAGATGTTATTGACTTCCTTGATATCGAGCTTGCCCTGAGTGAGCTCAAACGTTCCGCCGACGTCGAACACGACAATTCGGTTGGAGATCCTCTGCTTTGGCGAGCTCGGCTGCGAATGGTCGACGAACGCACCGCGAAGCGTTCCCGGAGCGCCTTTGTTGTTGACGAGGATGTCTTGCGTGGTCGTGACGTGGTACACGTCCGCATTGGAGAACCAGCCTCCGGTTGGCGTTGTCCCGGTAAACGAGCCGCCGTATCCCTCGGCTCCCGGAAAGAAGGGCAATTGGGCCCAGCCCGTGGAGCCGCACAAGGAATTCAAGCCGAGCAGCGCGACAACGAGACAGGTACGGACACCGAGCGGCATTGAAAGAATCTCGCGGAACGGAACAGGTAGTGCCAGGCAAACAGCGATGCTCAATCGTTGCGCGAGAGGTTGGGCAACCTGACCAGACGGCGACCCGTTTTGCTGAACAAATCACTCCCGCCTTCGATGCGCCACTTGCATTGATTATAAGATCAGTGCTAAAAAGCGGGAAGCAAAAAACGGAAAGAATTTCGTAAAGATGGCCGAATTTGCGAAATGGCGACGGACAAAAGGCGAAGCCGCCGCGCCCCGCGAACCGTGAGCTCCGCCATCGGAAAGGGTCGTTGCCACTGTTAGCATTGAGGTAGCTGAGGCTATCCGGGAATTCAAAATTCCGATGAATCTGTAGGGAACGCCCTCCGCGGCGTTCCGTGGCATTGCGTTCGACCGACGGAACGGCACAGAGGCCGTTCCCTACAGAGATTGATTCCCGGACACCCTCAGGTAGCTGCGAACAGTGCGGTCGCGAGCGGCTGCCTCAATTGCCCGCGATAGGAGTACATAGTTTCGCCATGAAATTCATTCGCATCGACGAGCCCCGCAGGCTTGCCTACGGTGAGATGGAAGAGCCCGCGGCACCCGGAGCGGGAGAGGTGCTCGTGCGGACCCATTGCGTCGGCATCTGCGGCACGGATATCAGCGGGTACCTCGGCAAATTCCCATTTTTCAGCTATCCCCGCATTCCGGGGCACGAGCTGGGCGTCGAAGTGCTCGCGACGGGTCCAGGTGTTGACGAAGTGAAGCCAGGGGACCGCTGCTCCGTCGAGCCGTACCTAAACAATAGGGAGAGCTTTGCCAGCCGGCGCGGCCTGGGCAACTGCTGCCAGGACTTGCAGGTTCTGGGCGTGCACACGGATGGCGGCCTGCGGGAGCGGTTCTTGATCCGGGCCGATAAGCTTCACCCGTCCTCGTCGTTGACGTACGAGCAGCTCGCCTTGGTCGAGACGCTGGCCATCGGCTGCCACGCCGTATACCGCGCCGCCCCCCGACCGGGCGACCATCTTCTGATTATCGGCGCGGGGCCCATCGGCCTGGCGGTCTTGGAATTTGCACGGCTCGCCGAGACCCGCGTCACCGTGATGGACATGAACCCGGACCGGCTTGCGTTCTGCCGCCGCGTGTACAACGTGGAAAACACAATTCTCGTCGGGGGCAACGGGGGAGAGCTTGAGCAGATGCAAAGAATCACCGCCGGCGAGCTATACCCGGTCGTGGTCGACGCCACCGGTAGCGCCGCCTCGATGAGCAACGCGCTCCACTACGTTGCCCACGGGGGCACGTTGGTCTATGTCGGGGTCACGACGCAGGAGCTCAGTTTTCCGCATCGGCTCATGCACGCCCGCGAAATGACGATCAAAGGCTCGCGCAACGCGCTGCCCGACGATTTTCGCCGTATTATTGGGTTCATCGAGGAAGGTCGTATCGATACCGAGCCGTGGATCACGCACCGAACGCCGTTTGCGGAGCTTGCCGACGTGTTCGACGCATACACGAAGCCGGAGACGGGCGTCATCAAGGCGATGGTCGCTCTTACCTGATGGGCCGAATATGAACAAAGGTTCTTTTACCACCCTGGGCCTGCAGCCGAGCTTCGGCTTCGGCGATCGCATTGGCCTGGCGACGCCCGGCCATGTGGAGGCGATGAAGCGGGCGGGCGGCGGCGTGGCGCCCCTATTCGCCCAGCAGTCGATTCGCGAAATGAAGCGGACCGGCCGCACGCCGCAGCAGGTCGTTGCCGATGCCGTCGGCGGAATGCGCGACCGAGACTGGACTCTCCCGTCGGGCGCCGATGCCGACCACCTCAAAACACGCGATGATGTAGACGTTACGGCCGCCGCGGGCTTTACGTTCTACACGATTGACCCTTCCGATTACGTCGACGCGGACGCCGACGACTACGGCGAAGCGACCCTCCGCGAACGTTTCGCGCCGCTGCGGGCCACGGTCGGTTGGTGCGAGGGCTACATCGATCGGCAGGTCGCACTGGACGACGGCCGGTCGTTTACCATCGACGAGCAGGCGGCCCTGCGCTGCGCGGTGAAATACGGCCCGGCGGTCGAGCACACGATCGAACTCGCGAAGTATATCCAGCAGGTCAGCAAGACAGCAGGCCGGCCAGTTGAGCTGGAGCTGAGCATCGACGAAACTCGCCAGGCGACATCGCTGGCGGAACATTTTATCATTGCAGATCAGTGCCGGCGGCGCGGCGTGGAGCTTATCAGCCTGGCGCCGCGGTTCATCGGCGAATTCGAAAAGGGCGTCGACTATAAGGGCGACCTGGCGGAGCTGGAGCGGTCGCTGGCCGATCACGCGGCCCTGGCGCGGCGACTCGGACCTTACAAACTGAGTTTGCACTCGGGTTCCGATAAGCTGTCGCTGTATCCGATCCTGGCCCGCGTCACGCAAGGCTGCTGCCACGTGAAGACGGCGGGAACCAGTTACTTGGAGGCCGTGCGCGTCGTTGCGCGGCACGATGAGCCGCTGTTCCGCCG
>CAZHIV010000058.1:0-2677 GCA_964532675.1 uncultured Planctomycetaceae bacterium | reverse complement strand
TTCCCACGGGGGCGCACAAAGTCGGCGCGGCGTTCGGCTGCCTGGTGCCGAAGCTCGTCAGCGGCCAGTTCGACCCGACGCGGCACAAGGCCGTCTGGCCCAGCACCGGCAACTTCTGCCGCGGCGGCGCGTTCGATTCGGCGCTGGTCGGCTGCACAGCCGTGGCCATCCTGCCCGAGGAGATGAGCCGCGAGCGGTTCGCGTGGCTCAAGGACATTGGGGCCGAGGTGATTCCCACGCCCGGCTGCGAATCGAACGTCAAGGAGATCTACGACAAGTGCTGGGAAATCCGCCGCACCCGGCCCGATTGCGTGATCTTCAACCAATTCGAGGAGTTCGGCAACGCCGCGTGGCATTACCACGTCACCGGCAAAACGATTGATGAGATATTTCGACGATTGAGCGAACCCTCCTCTGGCTCCACCCTACAAGGGAGGGGAAATGGACTCCGACTCGCCGCTTGCGTCTTCGCGACCGGCAGCGCCGGCACCATCGCCGCGGGCGACTACCTGCGCACAGTCCATCCCCAAGTGCGCGTCGTCGCCGCCGAGGCGCTGCAATGCCCCACGCTGTACCAGTTCGGCTTTGGCGGCCATCGAATCGAAGGCATCGGCGACAAGCACATCCCCTGGATCCACAACGTCCGCAATACGGACCTGGTCGCGGCGGTCGACGATGAGCAGTGCCTCGCGCTTTTGCGGTTGTTCAACGAGCCGGCCGGGCAAACGCATCTCAACCACCGCGTGCCGGACGACGTGATTGGGCAGTTGTCGTTGTTAGGCATTTCCGGCCTCTGCAATCTGGTAACCGCGATCAAGACGGCCAGATATTATGACCTGGACGGCCGCGACGTCGTCTTCACCTGCCTGACCGATTCGGCCGACCTGTACGCCAGCCGGCTTCAAGAGCTCGCGGCGGAGCACGGTGCGTATTCGGCCGAGCGGGCGGCGTACGACCAGGCCCGCTACCTCGACGGCATCGCCACCGACCACCTGCGCGAGCTCACCTACCACGACCGCAAAGCGCTGCACAACTTCAAATACTTCACCTGGGTCGAGCAGCAAGGCCGCACCGCCGACGAGCTCCGCGAACTGTGGGACCCCGAATTTTGGGAGCGGACGTTCGCGCAGGTCCAGGAGTGGGACGAGCAAATTGAAGCATTCAATGAACGGACCGGCGTGTTGAATATGCTGTAAAATGAAGGCTCTATTTCTACCACGAAGTTCACGAAGGGCACAAAGGGCACACAGGAGAAACGTTTCACTAAAATTCGTTTATAGGGTCCCTTGCTCACTTTGTGCCCTTCGTGTCCTTCGTGGTTAAAGAATTCGCATGGCCACTTTCTTTAGCGGTGCCCTGTTAGTCCAGCTTGATCTGCCGCGGGTCGAAGCCGGGAACCTGCGCGTGGCAGACGACCTGATCGCAGATGTCGGTGAGGATGTTACCGCGGAACAGGGCGACGAAATTGTCGAGTGTGGCGGGGCCATGTTGATGCCAGGGCTTGTCAATGGCCACACGCATCTGTACTCCGCGCTGGCGGCCGGGATGCCCGCGCCGCCGGGGCCGCCGCGTAATTTCCACGAAATCCTGCAATTCATCTGGTGGCGGCTCGATCGGGCTCACACGCTCGAAAGCGTCGAGGTCAGCGGCCAGATCGGCGCGCTCGCCGCGATTCGCTGCGCGACGACCACGCTCATCGATCACCACGCTTCGCCGAACGCCATCGACGGCAGTTTGGCCGCGCTTGAAAACGGCATCTCCTCCGTCGGCTGCCGCGGCGTGCTGTGTTACGAGGTGACTGACCGCAACCGGCCGGACGAAGCCCAGCAGGGCCTTGCCGAGAACGAGCGCTATGCCCGCGCCTGTGCCGCACGGAGCGACGGCCGGTTCGCCGCCTTGGTCGGCGCCCACGCCAGCTTCACGCTCGAGGAGGACTCGCTCCTCGCGTGCGTCCAGCGGGCACGCGACCTGGGTGTCGGAATTCACATCCACGCGGCCGAGGACCCGGTCGACGAGCGGATCACGCGCGAGCGGTTCGGCTGTGGCCTCGTCGAACGGTTCGAGCGGGTCGGCTTGTTCACTGTGCCGGGCACGCTCCTGGCTCACGGAACGCACTTCTCCGACGCCGACCTTGCCGCGGTCAACGAGCGGCGGGACGAACTCCGGCTGGCCCACAACCCATCGTCGAACATGAACAACGGCGTCGGTTACACGCCGGTGGCAAAGCTCTCCCAGCCGCCCCTTTTGGGCACCGACGGCATCGGCGCCGACATGTGGCGCGAGGCTCGCGTCGCGGAGTTCAAAAGCCACGACGCCGGCCTGCCGCTGCCCTTCGGCAAATCGCTCGAAATGCTGGCCCAATCGGCCCGCTTCGCCTCCCACGCGCTGGGCGTGAAATTAGGCGTGCTGGAAGTCGGCGCCGCGGCCGACCTGGTGCTGACGAACTACCGTCCTGCCACGCCGCTGACGGCGGATAGCCTGGCCGGCCAATTTCTTTTTGCGATGGGTCCGGAATTCGTCCGCGACGTGATGGTCGGCGGCTGGTGGGCGATGCGCAAAGGTCATATCGTGACGTGCGACGAAGCGGCAATCCGCGCCCGCTCGGTTGAAGTCGCCCGCAGTCTACACGAGCGGATGAGCAAGATCATTTAGAGCGAGTCGCTCTGACATGTGGCGG
>CAZHIV010000057.1:0-7380 GCA_964532675.1 uncultured Planctomycetaceae bacterium | reverse complement strand
GACCGGACGAAAACGAGTTCTAACATCTTCTATCATACATCTAACATCTAACATCATCCGCCATGCCCAATCGCCTCGCCCACGAATCGAGCCCGTACCTGCTGCAGCACCGGGATAACCCGGTCGACTGGTACCCGTGGGGCGAGGAGGCGCTGGAGAAGGCGCGCCGCGAGGAGAAGCCGATTTTTCTCTCCATCGGCTACTCGGCCTGCCACTGGTGCCACGTGATGGAGCACGAGAGCTTCGAGAACGAAGCGATTGCCCGCGTGCTGAACGAGCATTTTGTTCCGATCAAAGTCGACCGCGAGGAGCGGCCCGACCTGGACCAGATTTACATGAACGCGGTGCAGATGCTCACCGGCCACGGCGGCTGGCCGATGAGCGTGTTTCTCACGCCGGAGTTGAAGCCCTTCTACGGCGGCACGTACTGGCCGCCGCACGCGTCGCGCGGCATGCCTGGCTTCGATCAGATCCTCGCCGGCGTGAACGACGCCTGGAAGAACCGCCGCGACCAGGCTCTCACCGCGGCCGACCAGCTCACTGCCGAGCTGCGAAACGTCGGCCAGGTTGCCGGCGGCGAGGCGAGCGGCCTCGACATGAGTTTGATCGACGGCGCGGTCGACCAGCTTCGCCGCTCGTTCGACCACGCGAACGGCGGCTTCGGCCAGGCGCCGAAGTTTCCGCACCCGATGGACCTGCGGCTCTTGGTCCGCGCCCGCCAGCGCACCGGCGGAGAGGGCCCGTTCGACATGGTCCGGCTGACGCTCGACCGCATGGCGGCCGGCGGCATCTACGACCACCTGGGCGGCGGATTTGCGCGTTACTCCGTCGATGCCCGCTGGCTCGTGCCGCATTTCGAGAAGATGCTTTACGACAACGCCCTGCTGGCCGGCGCGTATCTCGACGCGTACCTCGTCACGGGCGACGCCAACTACGCTCGGGTCCTCCGCGAGACGCTCGACTACGTCATCCGCGACATGACCGATCCGGCCGGCGGCTTTTACAGCACCGAGGATGCCGACAGCGAGGGCCACGAGGGCCTGTTCTATACGTGGACGCCGGAAGAAATCAAAACCGCCCTGGGCGACGAGCGCGGCGCCACGTTCTGCCGCGTGTTTGACATATCGGACGCGGGCAACTTCGAGGGCCGCAACATCCTCAACCTGCCCAAGACGCTCGAGCAGTGCGCGGCGATTCTTAACCGCGAACCGCACGAGCTGGCCGCCGAGTTGGCCGCGAGCCGCGGAAAACTGTTCGCCGCCCGCGAACAGCGAATTCGCCCCGGCCGCGACGACAAAATTATCGTTGCCTGGAACGGCCTCATGATCGACGCCATGGCCCGCGCCGGCGCGGCGCTCAACGAGCCCGAGTACGTCCTCACCGCCTGCGAAACGGCCAGCTTCATCCTCAGCCGCTTACGCGGCGACGACGGCCGACTGCTGCACACCGCCCGCCGCGGCGTCGCCAAGCTGGATGCGTACCTCGACGACTACGCCTCGCTGGCCAACTCGCTCGTGAGCCTTTACGAGGCGAACTTCAACGAGCGGTGGATCGACGAGGCGGTGCGGCTGATCGACGTCGTGCTGGAGAAGTTTGCCGATCCGGACGGCGGCGGTTTCTTCTACACGGCCGCCGATCACGAACGGCTCATCGCCCGCAACAAGGAGCTCACCGACAGCAGCACGCCGAGCGGCAACGCGCTGGCCGCAACGGCGCTGTTGCGACTCGGCAAATTGCTGGGCCGAGAGGACTACTTGCAGGCGGCCGAAAAGACGCTCGCCGCCGCCGTGCCGATCATGCAGCGCGCACCCCTGGCGGCCGGCCAGATGCTGCTCGCCCTCGATCATTATCTGGGCCCGGCGCACGAGCTGGTCCTGGTGGGCGACATGTCGCGCGACGACACGAAACAGTCCCTCGCGGCCATGCAACGTCGCTATTTGCCGCGGGCCCTCGTAGCCGCCCGCGATTCCAAATCGGCCGACGCCAGCGGCTCGCGCTCGGCGCAGCTCGACGAGCTCTTCGCCGGCAGAGCATCGCCCGACGGCCGGCCCACGCTGTACGTCTGCCAGGATTTCGCGTGCCAGTCGCCTGTTACGGGGTTGGCCGCGATCGAGTCGCAGGTGGAACAGCTTGCCGGTGCAAAGAGTTAGCCGGTGAAAGCGAGCCCTTTTTGCGAGCCGCCGGGCTTGTCCCGGCGGGGATGAACCCCGCCGCTCGCCAGGTTCTGTCAAACGGCGTCGCGAAATGCCGCTTGGGCCGCGGCGATTACCGCGGCCAGCGCTACCTGATCGCGCTCGGCGATGGCGCGGCAGGCCTCGTATTCGGGCGTGAATCGCCTTTCGCCGCTCGGCAGGTGCGCGATCTTTCCCGCCACGGGGCCCCAGGGCGTGGCCACTTCATGCGGCTCACGCGGCAAGACGGTTCGCATCACCGTCGCCCGCCGCACGCCCAGCGTGGGCGTTTCGTCGAACAGAATCGCTTCCATCCGGTCGGCGTCGCCCGGCCGCGACTGCACGGTGACGAGCACGCCCGGCCGGCCCTTCTTCATTTGGATCGCCGCCAGCGAGACGTCGAGCGCCCCGGCCTCCCACAACCGGTCGACGGCGTGCCCGATCGTTTCGCCGCTCGCATTGTCGACGTTCGTCTCCAACACGACAATCGCCTCGACTCGCGGCGCATGCTCCGCCGCTCGCGGCTTAGCGCTCCCTTCCCCGATCAGCACCCGCAAAACATTCGGCTGCGGAAAATCCATCTGGCCCGCCCCGTAGCCAATGCGCTCGACCGTCATGGCCGGCAGCGGCCCGAACTCATCCGCCAACGCCGCCACGATGGCCGCCCCCGTCGGCGTGGTGAGCTCGCCTTCCACGTCGAGCGCCGCCAGGGGCACGCCGCGCAGCAGTTCGCCGGTGGCCGGCGCGGGAATCGCACATCGGCCGTGCGCGATCTCGACAAACCCCCGGCCCGTCGGCACCGGCGAGCACACTACCCGCTCAATGCCCAGCAGATCGAATCCGATTGCCGCGCCGACGATGTCCGCAATCGAATCGACGGCCCCGACCTCGTGAAAATGGACCTTCTCGACGGTCGTGCCGTGGACCTTCGCCTCGGCTTCGGCCAGCTTCTGGAAGATCCGCTTTGCTAGCTCTTTCTGGCGTGCCAAGAGCGCACCGCCGTCGATCATTGCTTCGATGTGATGCAGGTGCCGGTGCTTGTGCTCCGGTTCATGCTCGACGGTGATCTGCATGGCGCGAAAGCCTTGCTTCTTTACCTCCCGGGCCGCCAGCCGGCAGCCGGGCAGGCCCAGCGAGTCGATGAGAGCCTGAATGGCCGCCAGGTCGGCCCCGGCGTCGACGAGCGCCCCGAGCGTCATATCGCCGCTGATGCCGCTCGCGCAATCGAGATAAGCAATTCGCATAAAAGTGCTAGCAAGGGATTCGCGTTTGCCCAATTCTAAGGCCGCCAGCATGAATTCGCCACCCGCCGCGGCGTTGACGGGTGGTCGCGGCCCGGCTAAAGTCTCGCCGCTTTCGTCTGCGCGCACCGCTGCCACGAGCCATGCCCACCGCCAACCCAGCCGCCGCTTCGCCCCACCGCTCCGCCCCGAAAATCTGGGGGCAGATGCCGGCGCGGATGAAGGTGCTGTACGTCACCACGTTGCGCCGCACGGGCGGCTGGCTGGCCGAGGCCTTCGCCGCCGACAGCGCAACGGAAATCCTCTTCAAGGAATCGCTCGGCGTGGCGGCCGGCCTGGCGATGCTGCGCGACGAAGTGTTCGACGCCGTGCTGGTAAGCCACGAGCCCGGCGTGCTCGATGCGCTCGATTTCATCGAGGGCCTGCGCGCCGGCGGACACGACGAGCCGATGATCGTGCTGGGCGTGGAGCCCTCGGCCCAACTGACGGCCCTCGCATACGAAGTCGGCGCGGATGCCTACTGCTGCGTCGCCGAAACGACGACCCGCTCGCTACTGTGGACGTTCGCCCGGGCCATCGAGCGCTGCCAGCTCCTGCGCGAGCATCGCCGCCTGGTGCAGCTCGAGCAGCAGCGCCTCGCGCACGAGCACCAGGAGGCCGAGCGGCTGCTGGCCGAGCAGCGCGCGCTGATCGCCGAGCTGGAGTCGCTGCGCGACGGAAGAGGGGGAGAAGCGGAGACGGGGAGACGGGGAGACTCATCGAACAATGATTTGTCCGAGCCCCCCCCACTCCCCCTCTCCCTGTCTCCCCATCTCCTGGCGCCCGGCGCCTCGCTGCCCACGCATTGCGACCTGCCCGACCGGCTCGTGGTCCACTACCGCGAGTTGCTACGGGCATACGTGGTGATGGGCGCCGGCAACCTGGTCGACGAAATGACGACGCTCGCCACGCTGCTGGCCGACGCCGGGGTCAACGCCCAGCGCACGATGCAGCTTCATGTGCGCGTGCTGGAGGAGCTGATCGGCTCGCTGGGCAACCGCAGTGCCCGGCACGTGATGAACCGGGCCGATCTGTTGGTGCTGGAAGTGATGGCCCATCTGGCCGACGGCTATCGCCGGCGTTACCATGAGCGAAGCCGCCCCCCGCGGCAGCTCGAATTGCCGGG
The DNA here is from genome assembly GCA_964532675.1 of uncultured Planctomycetaceae bacterium. Classification (GTDB taxonomy): domain Bacteria; phylum Planctomycetota; class Planctomycetia; order Pirellulales; family Lacipirellulaceae; genus JABDGM01. Next base: position 2,803 of record CAZHIV010000057.1, on the reverse strand, counting down.
CTTCTGACATTTTTAACAGCAGGTCGCAAAGGAAGCAGAGATGGAATGACGAATGGCGAATGACGAATGATACACGGCGTTGGAATCTGTCATTCGTGCTTCGTCATTTCAGCTCTGCTTCCTCCTGTTCAAACTTCGGTCGACGTCCTCTTTGTCCCCATATGTCATCGTCCGACTCCACGACCACGGTCGCCGAATTGCGAAAGTTGATGGCCGATTTCGTGGCCGAGCGCGACTGGTCGCAGTTCCACTCGCCGAAGAACGTGTCGATGGCGTTGGCGATCGAAGCGGCCGAGCTGATGGAGCATTTCCAGTGGCTCACGACGGAGGCTTCCCGCGCGTTGGCCGACGACCCGCGGAAGCTGGCCGAGGTCGGCGAGGAGCTGGCCGACGTGATCGGCTACTCGTTCGCCCTGGCCAACGAGCTGGGCATCGATGTTTCCAGCACGATCCGGGCCAAGATGGTGAAGAACGCCCAGAAGTATCCGGTCGACCAATACCGGGGCCGCTACGGTCCCGAGGACAAGCGGTAGCGTGAAGCAGCCCCTCGCGATCGTCGGCGCCAGCGCGCGGGCCGCGGCCGCGTCCGCCGTGCGGGCCGGCTTCCAACCGATCGCCGCCGACCTGTTTGCCGACGTCGACCTGCGGGCCATCGCCACCGCGACGCGGATCGCGCCCTACCCGGAGGGTCTCGCCGACTGGCTGCGGGCCGTCGAGCCGCCGGTCTGGATGTACACCGGCGCGCTGGAGAATCATTCGGAGCTGATCGATCAGATGGCCTGGATCGCCCCGCTGTGGGGAAACCCCGGCGACGTGCTGGCCCGTGTCCGCTCGCCCTGGGAATTGGCCGCCGCACTCCGCGATGCCGGCCTCCTGTTCCCGGAAACGCGTGCCTCCTCCGACGGCCTGCCGCGCGACGGCTCCTGGCTCGTCAAAACGTACCGCGTCGCCAGCGGCAGCGGCGTCTGGGAGCTGGTCGAGAGTGGGAGAGGGGGAGAGGGGGAAACGGGGACCGTAGCGGCAGACGTTGCCATCGAATCTCCCCCTCTCCCCGTCTCCCGCTCTCCCCCTCTGTGCTTCCAGCAGCGCGTGGCCGGAACTCCGTGCGCCGCGATCTACGTCGCCGCCGCCGGCGCCGCGGCGCTGCTCGGCGCCACGCGGCAGCTCGTCGGCGAACCGTGGCTCGGCGCCCAACACTTTCAGTACGCCGGATCGATTGGCCCGCTGGTTCTCGATAAGGCCCAGCTTGAATCGGTCGCGCGTTGCGGCAACCTGCTGGCGGAGCGATTTGAGCTGATCGGGCTGTTTGGCGTCGATTTCATGCTCGACGGCGATCGGGCGTGGGCGCTCGAAGTCAATCCGCGCTACGTGGCTTCCGTGGAGATCGTCGAGCGCGCCGCCGGCATCCACGCCATCGCCGCGCATGCCGACGCCTGTCGTGGGTTGCCGATTTCCAGCCCGCAATCCGCGGGCGGCCCGCCGCCGTTGATTCACGGCAAGGCAATCCTGTTTGCCAAGCGCGATGTGGCGATTAGCGAGTCGTTTGCCGAAATGGCGCTCGCCGAAACGTCGAGCAAGCCCTGGCCGACGCTGGCCGATGTGTCGCCCGCCAACACGCGGATCGAGGCAGGTCGACCTGTGCTCACTATTTTCGCCAATGGCGCCACCGACGGGGAAACCGAGGCTCGCCTTCGTGAGCGCGTCGCGGATATCGAATGCAAGCTGTATGCTGAACGCGCCTGATCCGGTAAGAACTTGTTTTTGTCCGCAGATGGACGCAGAAAATCGCAGATATCAGATATCAGGATGGCAACACCAGGTATCAGCGAATTCAACTTGCATCGGTGCTAATCTGTGAAATCTGCGGACAAAAAGGGATTTAGCATGCGAATCGGCGTCATCAGCGATACCCATGGCCACGTGGAGTTGACGCGGCCGGCGGTGCGGATGTTGGAGAGCCTCGAAGTGGAGGCGGTGCTCCATTGCGGCGACATCGGCTCGCTGGCGGTGGTGGAGCTGTTCGCCGCCTGGCCGACGCATTTCGTCTTCGGCAACTGCGACTACGACCTGGACAAGTTCGCGGCCGAGATTCGCCGGGCCGGCCAGGCCTGCCACGGCCTGTTCGGCGATTTGGAATTCGAGGGCCTGCGAGTCGCGCTCTTGCACAGCCACGAGCGCCGCCGCTTTCGCGAAACCATCGACGGCGGGAATTACCGGCTCATCTGCTACGGCCACACGCACGTCGCCGCGGTCGACCGCCACGGCGAAACCCTGGTTCTGAATCCCGGAGCCATCTACCGCGCGACGCCCCATAGCGTGGCGGTCGTCGATCTGCCGGCCGTCGAGGCGACGATCGTCGAGCTCTGAATATAAAGCCGCGACCGCTGGTCGCGGGAGAGAAACTCACCCCGCCAGCCGGTCGATGCGGTTCATCGGCAGGATGAGCTCCGCCTCTTCCGGGTCGCAGCAGAATTGCATGAGGTAGGCGTCTTCGGGCGAGTCGTCGTAAAAGTCGTGCAGCACGCTGGTGGCGCGGAATCCGCTGGTACGGAAGAACACCTGCGCCGCCAGGTTCGTCTCGCGAACCTCCAGCGAGATGCGCGTTCGCCGCTGGCTGGAAAGCTTGCCGATGAGCTTCTCGACCATCTGCTTGCCGATACCGCGGCGCCGCACGTCGGGAGCCACCGCGAAGTTGAGAATGTGCAGCCGCGTCTTGTGCAGCTCGTAGATCATGAAGCCGACGACCCGCTCGGCGTGCTCGGCCACCATGCCGATGCAGTTCCGCTGCCGCAAACAGCGAATG
>CAZHIV010000056.1:0-6545 GCA_964532675.1 uncultured Planctomycetaceae bacterium | reverse complement strand
CCTCAATGTCAACACGACGCCGGAGCTGGCCGCCGAGGCCATGGCGTTCGTGCGTCACATGGTGAGCGACGACGTGCAGCGGCGGATTGTCGAGCGGCTGCGGATGCTGCCCGCCCGCCGCTCGGCGCTCGAAGATCCGCTTTTCGAGAGCGATCCCACGTTACAAGCGTCGCTGGCGCAGCTCGAAAATGGCCGGCTGATGCCGGTGGAAACGGAGCTGCGGGCGGTGTGGGACGCGATGCGGCCGCCCTACCAGGCGCTGCTCGGCGGCGCGATGACGCCCGAGGTGGCCGCCGCCGCCATGCAGCGTAGCGCGCTCGAAAAGATCGAGCAGATTCGCCGCGAGTCGCAGCCCGGCCCCTCGCTGCAGGTACTGCAATGGATCGGCGCGTTGCTGTTGGCCGGCTGGATCGTGTGGCAGCGCAATACCTTTGTGCAGTTCGCGCGGGATTGGCGTCGCAACCGGCTGGCCTACCTGTTCGTCATGCCGGCGGTGATCACGATTTTCGCCGTCATCGTCTTTCCGTTCTTTTACAACATCGTGCTTTCGCTCTCCAACATGTCGTTGGCCAACTTCCAGGACTGGCAGGTCGTCGGCGTGCAAAACTATGCCGAGGTGGTGAGCGATCCGAAGATTTGGGCCATCTTTCTCAAGACGATCGTGTGGACGTTGGTGAACATCGTGTTCCACGTCGGGCTGGGTTTGCTCCTCGCCGTGGCGCTGAACGGGCCCGTGCGCGGCAAGGCGCTCTACCGGATCCTGTTGATCATCCCCTGGGCGGTGCCGGCGTACATCACGGCCCTCACTTGGCGCGGAATGTTCGATTACGAGTACGGCGCCGTGAACCTCGTGCTTACGCGCGCCGCCCAGTTTCCGCCCGTCGGCTGGCTGCTCGGCTGGATTGGCCTTGCGCCGCCGGTGAACTGGCTCGGCAACGTGTCGCACGCCTTTCAGGCCTGCATCGTGGCCAACGTGTGGCTCGGCTTTCCGTTCATGATGGTCATCGCGCTGGGCGGCATGCAGGGCATTCCGCACGAGCTGTACGAGGCGGCCCGCATCGACCGCGCGTCGCGCTGGCAGCAATTTCGGCACATCACGCTGCCGCTCCTCAAGCCCGTGCTGCTGCCCGCCGTCACGCTGGGCGTCATTTGGACGTTTAACAACTTGAACGTCATTTGGCTCGTATCCAACGGCGGCGAGCCGCAGGACGCCACGCACATCCTCGTTTCGTACGTGTACAAGGCGGTGTTCAATCTGTATCGCTACGGATACGGCGCCGCCCTGTCGATGTTGATCTTTTGCATGCTGTTGACGTTTTCCGTGCTGTTCCTCAGTCGCACTCGGGCGACCGAAAGCGTGTACGGGTAAGAAGAATTCCCCTCCCCTCGATGGGGAGGGGCAGGGGAGGGGTGATGCGCGAGTCGAAATGGATCACCGCACTGCGGCACGCCGTCCTGCTCGTGTTCGTAGCGATCGCCGTTTACCCGGCCCTCAACGTGCTGTCCATCTCGCTACGGCCCGGCGACCGGCTGCGCTCGACCGATCTTTCCATCATCCCGGACGACTGGACGCTGCAGAGCTACGTCGAGCTGTTCACCGAACAGCCGTTCTTGCGGTGGATGGGCAATTCGCTGCTGGTGGCGGGCATGGTGACGATCACCGGCGTCGTGCTGGCTTCCATCGGCGGGTATGCGTTCAGCCGCTTCCGCTTCGTCGGCCGTAACGCGACGATGCTGGCCATCCTCACGACGCAAATGTTCCCGGCCACGATGTTGCTGTTGCCGCTCTACATTCTCATCGCCAAGCTGGGGCTCATCAACACGTATTTCGGCCTGATGGTCTTTTACACGTCGACGGCCTTGCCGTTCTGCGTGTGGCAGATGAAAGGCTTCTACGACACGATCCCCGCTTCGCTCGAAGAGGCGGCACGGATCGACGGCTGCAGCCGCGCGGAGGCATACTGGCGCGTGATCCTGCCGCTGGCCCTGCCGGGCCTGGTGATCACGGCGCTGTTCAGCTTCATGGCCGCGTGGAGCGAGTACATCGTCGCCGCCCAGGTGATGCAAGACGAAGAGATGTTCACGCTGCCGCTGGGCCTCAAGAGCTTTCAGGCCAGCATGTCGACCCAGTGGGGCCTGTACGCCGCCGCCTCGATCCTCGTCAGCCTGCCGGTGGTCATCGTTTTCCTCATGCTCAGCAAGTTCCTGGTTTCCGGCCTAACGCTCGGCTCGGTCAAGGAATAGCCTTCGAGACTACGCAAAGCGGCAACGAATAGGTTGTAACCACAAAGGACACGAAGGACACGAAGCATACAAAGAAACAGAGAATTCAGGTCGTCGTTCGCATGGAATTATGTTCTTTGTGTCCTTCGTGTGCTTCGTGGTTCACCTTCTGCCTTTGCGACTTCGCGCCTTTGCGTGAGACTCGACTTTGAATCCAATCTAATCGTTCCGCTGCGAGGCTGCCGCCGGCAGGTTGAAGATCTCCACCGGCTCGATCGCGTCGGCCAGCGGAAAGCCGAGGATTCGCGAATAGAAGTACAGCTCCGCTTCGTACGCCCGGATGATGTTTTCCGCCTTGCGGAACCCATGCTGCTCGCCGGCAAACGGCACGTAGGCGACCGGCACGCCGCGCTCCTTCAGCGATTCCAGGATCACCTCGGCCTGGTTCGGCGGCACCACCTTGTCTTCCAGCCCCTGCAGCAGGATGACCGGCTCGTTGAACTTCTCCAGGTGGAAGATGGGCGACCGCTCGCGATACCGGGCCTCGTCCTGCGGATACAGGCCGACCAGCCGGTCGAGATAGCGCGACTCGAACTTGTGCGTATCGCGCACCATGAGCGCCAGATCGCTGATGCCGTAGTAGCTCGCGCCGCAGCGGAAGGCGTCGCTGAATGCCAGGCACGCCAGCGTGGTGTACCCGCCGGCGCTGCCGCCGCGGATCATCAGCTTGGCTGGATCGACCTTGCCTTTCTCGGCAAGATAGCGGGCCGCGTTCACGGCGTCGGCCACGTCCACCACGCCCCAGCCGTCGCGCAGGCGGTTGCGATACTCGCGGCCGTAGCCGGTGCTGCCGCCGTAATTGACGTCGCACACGGCGATGCCGCGCGATGTCCAATACTGCGTGGTGAGGCGGAACTGGGAAGCCGTGGCCGAAGTGGGCCCGCCGTGGATGAACACCAACAGCGGCGGCGCTTCGCCCTCGGGGCCCCGATAATCGCGGTTCGCCGGCGGGTAGTAAAACGCATGGGCCGTCTTGCCGCCGTCGGTCGGAAACTCGATCGCTGCCGGGACCGACGTGTAGGCGCGATCCGGCTCGATCGGCGAGCTACGGCGGATCACCTCGTGCTTTCCGGTTGCCAGATCGATCGCCACGAGCGACTCCACCTCCGTCGGCGAGCCCGCCGTGACAAACGCGCGCGTTCCCGATACGTGAACGTCGGACACGGTCGAATACGGCAGGTCGAGCCGTTCGTGCCGCCCGGACGTCGGATCGATGCGCGTCAATCGCCACTCGCCGTTCTGCGTGAAGCAGGCGACAATCCGGCCGGCCGCGTCGAAGCCGTAGGTCGTCATGCCAAATATCCATTGCGGCCGGCCGAACTCGGCCTCCATCGGCAGCACCGGCACGATCCGGCCGTCACGCTCGGCGTACAGATTCCACCAGTTGGTCCGGTCCGATACGAAATACAGCGTGCCGTCGGGCGCGAAGCTCGGTTGAAAAACGGATTCGTCGCTGCCGCCGGCCACTTTGCGCGACGCTCCGAGCGAGCCGTCGCCGGCAATCGGCGCGACGAATAGCTCGGTTCCGTCCCACGGCATATTGGGGTGGTTCCACGCAAGCCAGGCAAGCTGCCCGCCGTCCGGGCTGACGCGCGGGTTGGAGTAGAAGTCGGCGCCCTCGGCCAGCGGCGTTACGTTTCCGTCGGCCAGGCCCACGGCGACGATGCGGTTGGCCGGCTCGTCGTCGCCGTTGGTATGGTCCTCACAAACGGCGATGAGCCGATTGCGCGGCGCATCGTGCACAAAGTCGGCGAATCGCAGCTTCGATTCGGCGGTAATCGGCGGCGGCTCCTCACCCGGCGCGACCCGCCAGAGGCGCTGATCGGCATAGTTGGTGAAGAACACAATGCCGTGGGAGGCCAGCATGGCCCCGCCGCCGTATTCGTGGACCAATGTGCGGGCACTGAATGGCGGCGGCAAAACGTCTTCGATCGCCCCCTCCGCTTTGCGCCGGACAACCGCATAGCGGCCTTGCTCTTCGGGCCGCGATTCGACCCAGTACAAATCGTCGCCGTCGACCGAAATGTCGCCAAAACGCACCGCGCCTTGCACGAGCATCTGCGTGGTAATCGGCGAGCGCCACGATCCGAAAGGGGCGTCACGCGGTTCGTCGGCCGCGCCGGGCGACGAAGCGGCGGAGAATGCGGCAAATAACATGATCAGTGGAGGCAGTCGCTGGCTCATGGTTCTGGATCAACCGATAGGATAGGCCACAGACGCAATGCTTCGCAAGCGACAGCAGTGGCGGGCCGTTTGCGTACGCCACCAGACAGCCTTTAATCGCGAGAGGTTCGCGAGTGCTGGCTTGCTCGTTTATAATCGCGGGTGTTCTCCATTTGTCCCGCAAAAGAGACCAATGCATGCTGAATTCGCGCAGTCCATTCTGGTTGTCGCTTTGTTGGGCGCTTGCTTTCAGTGTGGTTCAACACGCTCCCGCGACCGAAGAGCCCCGCGCTGATTCGCCGGCCGATAAGCCGGGCCAGCCGTGCGCGATTCAAGTTCTCGAAAAAGAAACCGGCTGGCCCGTGCCACTGGTCGAGCTGCGAACGACGCATCAGGCGCGTTTCATCACCGACAACGCCGGTCGCATCGCGTTCGATTTGCCGGAGCTGATGGGGCGGGCAACCTGGTTTTTCGTCATCGCCGACGGCTACGAGGTTCCGGCGGACGCGTTCGGCAGCCGAGGCGTGCGCCTGACGCCCACGCCGGGCGGTGAGCTCACCGTGGAAGTGCACCGCACCAGCATCGCCAGGCGACTGGCGCGGATCACCGGCGCCGGCCAGTTCGCCGAGAGCCAGAAGCTGGGCTCGCATGCGGATTGGCCCGAGTCGGGCGTGCTCGGCTGCGATAGCGTGCAAACTGCCGTTCATGGCGGGAAACTTTTTTGGGCGTGGGGCGACACGACGCTCGCCCACTATCCGCTCGGCATCTTCGACGCTTCGAGTGCCACCACGAAACTGCCGCCGCTCGAGTCGTTCGAGCCGCCCGTAGAATTGAAACTGGACTATTTCACGACCACCGCCGGTCGCCCGCGCGGCGTCGCCCCGATGCCCGGCGACGGGCCCACGTGGATCAGCGGCTACGTGAGCCTGCCCGACCACAGCGGCGTGAATCATCTGGTCGCATCCTACATCAAGATCAAGCCGCCGATGAAGGCCTACGAATCGGGGCTTGGCGTTTGGAACGATGAGACGGCCGTCTTCGAGCACCTGCGCACCGTCTGGCGAAAGTCGCCGGCAATGCCGGACGAGCCGCCCATGCCGCGCGGACATCCGGTCATCCTCGAAAGCGAGGACAGCCGGAAATGGGTCTTGTTCGGCGACCCGCTGCCCACGCTGCGCTGCCCGGCGACGTTCGAGGCCTGGCAGGACCCGTCGACTTGGGAGCAGCTGACGCCGCAGGAAAGCATTCCATCCGCCGCGGATGGCGCCGCGGTGAAGCCGCACTCCGGCTCCATTGCGTGGAACGCATACCGCGGGCGGTGGGTAACGGTTTTCATGCAGGCCCTCGGCAAGCCGTCCGCGTTCGGCGAGATCTGGTACGCCGAAGCCGACTCGCCATATGGCCCCTGGGGACCGGCCGTGAAGGTGCTCTCGCACAACAACTACACTTTCTACAATCCACGGCTTCATCCGGAGTTCACGCCGCCCGACTCACCCATCTTGTTGTTCGAGGGCACCTACACGCAAACGTTTGCGGATCGTCCTGAAGCCACGCCGCGTTACGATTACAATCAAATCCTGTACCGCCTCGATCTGGGCGACCCCAAACTGGCCCCCGCCCAAAGCGCCGGTCGCTTCCGCGACGAGTCGAATGCCCCCTGAAAAGGCTTACTAGTGGCACCGGCTGCTAGCCGGTGCGGAAAACTGCAAAACTGCGGCACAGGCCAGCGGCCTGTGCCACTGAGCCGCAAGTAGCGATGGTATTGAAACTGCTTCTAGTTTTATCACTCGGTTTGATCCTCGAGCCGACTACCGCACGGGGCGAACGCGAATCGTTCGTCCGCGTCAATCAGCTCGGCTATCAACCGGGAGCGGCAAAGGTAGCCATCGCGCTCGGCCGCACGGCGCTGCCGGAACGGTTTGAACTCGTCGATGCCGCGACGATGCGCGTCGCATTCGAGGGCGCGGCCAAGCCAATGGCCAAGCCGTGGGGCCAGTTCGCCCACCATGCGGAGCTCGATTTTTCCGCATTCGGTAAGGAAGGCGAGTATTTCCTCCGCTTCGGCAGCGCCCCGTCGCCGCGGTTCGCCATTCGCGCGA
>CAZHIV010000055.1:0-4023 GCA_964532675.1 uncultured Planctomycetaceae bacterium | reverse complement strand
AGTGGGCTACGACGGCTGGCTGGTCGTCGAAGCCTTCGGCCTCGCGCTGCCGGAGATCAGCGCCGCCACGAAAATCTGGCGCCGCATGTACGACACCGAAGAGCAGCTCGCGCGCGACGCGCTGGCGTTTATGAAAGGGGAAACCGCCCGGCGAGCAACATAGCCGCGTGGACAAGAGCGTGAATTTGCCGTACAATCGAGTGGAGGGATTACCACGAAGAAAGAAGACCTGGAAGTGATCTTGAGGCGCCGGCCGCTTACGCCGGTCCGCCTGCACTTTTCCAACGGTGCGACGCACGAAATCACCCACCCTGACAGCGTGCTGCTAAGCGATCGCATGGCTGCCATAGCGATTGGGGATTCAATCTGGATGGTCGCGATGATGCACATTGTCGAAGTAGAGCCTCTCGCCTCGGTCCGCGCGTGAAGCGGCTGAAGCGTGGAAACAAAGTTATGAACGAAGAAGAACTTCGCATCGCTGTGCTGAACGAGCCGTTTGAGCCGAAGCGGCTGTATATGAGCGATGGTAGTACCATTGAGGTTCCTCGTCTGGGGACCATCGCCATTGGCAGGCGGACATCTGGCATCGTCATTGATGGAATGGTTCATACAATTTCGAATCTGCATATCGCGCGAGTTGAGCCGCTGGTAAAGACGGCGTCCTGACGAGTCTCCCTTCTGGGGGCAACGCATCCAAGCGCGCAGGATTGCAGGATTGGTTCACAAAACTATCCGCTGCACGCGGTGGTTGTTCGAGTCGAGGACGTGGACTCGGCCGCGGCTGTCGAGGACCAGGGCCCAGGGGTTGAATAGCTGGCCCGGCTTGCGGCCTTCGCGGCCCCACGAGGCTATCGGCTTGCCGTCGAGCGTGAGCTTCTGCACGCGGTGATTGCCGTACTCGCAGATGTAAATGTGACCCTTGCCGTCCAGGGCCAGGCAGTAGGGATATCGCAATTGACCCGGCTCGGTGCCTTGCGTGCCCCACATCGTGACGAGCTTTCCGTCGCCGTCGAAAACCTGGACGCGGTGGTTGCAGGCGTCGGCGACCCACAACATTCCGTCGGCGTCGAGCTGCAGGTGTTGCGGGCGCATGAAGTGGCCGGGCTGCGAGCCATGGCCGCCCCATTGGTGGATGAACTCTCCGTCGGGCGAGAACTTCTGGATGCGGTCGAACTCGCCGTATTCGGAAACGAAGTAGTTGCCTTCCGCGTCGCGCACGGCGTCGGTGACAAAGCCGAATTCGCCGGGGCCTTGTCCCATCGTGCCGCCGAGCGTCGCCGGCTCGACGAGTTCGCCATCCGGCGTATATGTCAGCACGCGGTAGTAGTGCGTGTCGGCGACCAGCAGGTTTCCGTCGGGCGCGATGGTCAGGCCGGTGGGCCGGCCGTTGGTGTGCTCGGGCGTTTGCCAGCCGCGGATGAAATGGCCGTCGACGTCGAAGACCTGGATGCGGGCCGTCATGTCGACGATGTAAAGCCGATCGGCCGCATCGATGGCCATCGCCCGGGGCTTGCTGAACTGGCCGTCGCCGCCGCCGAGCCGGCCCCACACTTTCTCCGGCGGTGCATCGGCGGAGGCACCGGCGGTGCATCCCCCGGCCGCGGCGGTTAGCAATGCCCCAACGGTCATCTGGCCGAACCGGCGGCGATCGATAGGAGACGATTGATGGAACACCAGAGTAAACTTCCGTCGTTCTTGAAATCCGTAGTCGCCCGAACCAGTCCATTCTGGCGGATTTGGAACAGGAGGTCGCGGAGGAAGCAGAGAATCATGCCTCGGCGAACCCTGCGTCCTCCCGTTAAAACTAACCCTGTAGGGAACGGCCTCTGTGCCGTTCCGCCGATCTGCACCTCGGCACGGAACGCCGCGGAGGGCGTTCCCTACAGTGGCATCGGTTACCTTGAATTCCCGGACACCCTCATCTACTTCCGTTCAATGTTGCGGATTTCGTGCGGGAAGCAATCGGTTTGGCGCGTAGCGTTGCACGAAAGTTCGATTATGCCAAAGATTTCCGTTGCGCGCTCCCAGGTGGCGGAATCTTGACTGTCGCTCGTTGAGAGCGGTATAGTTGATGATCCGCCGCCGGGGGACAGGTGCACCGCTCGGCGCCCCAGTTGAGGTTCCCCCTTCAGCCGTGTGGCTCATGTTTCGTCTATGCCGCCGCTTGTCATCGATATTCGTAAAGCCGAGGATTCCCGAGACGTCGTTCACCGTGCCGTGCAGGCGTTGGCCGAGGGCCAGCTGATCGCCCTGCCCACCGAAACCGTGTACGGCCTGGCCGCCAGCGCACTGCGCCCCGACGCGGTGGAGCGGATGATGCAGGCCAAGGGCCGGCCGGTCGGCAAGCCTTTCCCGCTGGCAATCAAGAGCGCCGAGGAAGCGATTGACTTCGTGCCCGATCTGTCGCCGCTGGCCCGCCGCCTGGCCCGCCGTTGCTGGCCGGGACCGGTGACGCTCGTGGTCGAGGACCGGCACATGGAAGGTTTGACACAGCAACTGCCTCGCGCGGTGCGCGATATCGTAACGCCGAACGGCACGATCGGCCTTCGCGTGCCGGCCAATGAAATGTCGCAGGATGTACTTCGCATGTTGAGTGGTCCAATCGTCCTCACCAGCGCCAATCGCAGCGGGGCCGCGGAATCGATCACCGCGGAGGAAGTCGTGCAGTCGGTTGGCGACGAAGTGGCGCTCGTGCTCGACGACGGGCCCTGCCGATACGGGCAACCGTCCTCGGTCGTGCGCGTCAAGAACAACCAGTTCGAAGTGCTGCGCGAAGGCGTCGTGGCGGCAGCCACCTTGCGGCGGCTGGCCGGCGTGATGATCGTCTTCGTGTGCACCGGCAACACCTGCCGCAGCCCGATGGCGGAACTGCTCATGCGCGCCAAGCTGGCCAAGTGCCTGAACTGCAAGATCGATGAGTTGGAGGACCGCGGGATCGTGGTCGTCTCGGCCGGGATCGCGGCGGCGCCGGGCTGCCCGCCGTCCTCCGAGGCCGTGCAGGTGATGCAGGAATACGGCTTGAACCTCGCGCCTCACGAAGCGCAGCCGCTGACCGAGCAGCTCGTCCGCCACGCCGACCTGATCTTCACGATGACGCAAAGCCATTTGCAGTCGATCGTGGAGCGCTGGCCGACCGCGGCCGGCCGCACGCGAATGCTGCTGCCCGAAGGAATCGATGTAACCGATCCAATCGGCCAGACGGTCGGGGCGTATCGCCACTGCGCAGAGCAGATTTCCGCGGCCGTGAAGCATCATGCCGAGCAGGTCCGCCAGGAGCTCGGCGTCGCCGCGGCGTAGAATATAGATGAAGGTGTCCTCGAATTAGAGAAACGCGTCGACCTGTAGGGAACGCCCTCCGCGGCGTTCCGCGCCCTCCGCGGCGTTCCGCGCGTGCGTGCGGGCGGAACGGCACAGAGGCCGTTCCCTACAGGAATGACTCCCGGATGGTCTCATTCAGTTAGGTATTTGTTTGACAAGGTTTGCCATGAAAGTTGCCGTCGCGAGCGATCACCGGGGCTATCACTTGAAAGAGAAGGTGATTGCGCTGCTGAAGGCCAAGGGCCACGAGGTGATCGATGAAGGTCCGTCGACCGACGAGAGCGTCGACTATCCAGATTTCGCCGCGCTGGTGGCCCGCAAGGTGAGCGCGGGCGAGGCCGGCCGCGGCATCCTCATCTGTGGCACGGGTCTGGGAATGGCCATCGCCGCCAACAAGTTCTCCGGCGTCCGCGCGGCGGCCTGCGCCGACGAAGTCACCGCCGAGCTCAGCCGCCGGCACAACGATCTCAACGTCCTCTGCCTCTCCGGCGACCTCCTCAGCTCGCGAATCACCGAGCGGCTCGTCGAAATCTGGATGGACACCGAATTCGAAGGCGGCCGGCATGAACGCCGGGTGGAAAAGATCCACCAACTGGAGCAGGACAACCGCATCGGCGGATGAGTTGCCCGGCTCACATTGGCGATCTGCCGGGAACGGAGGGCTAAAAGGGGACGCAGCTCTTTTGCAAAGAAAAGAGCTGCGTC
>CAZHIV010000054.1:0-3243 GCA_964532675.1 uncultured Planctomycetaceae bacterium | reverse complement strand
GATGGCCGACGTCGTGGAAAAGAAAAAGTACAAGGGCAAGCTCGGCATCACCGTCGGCACGATGATCGAGATCCCCCGCGCCTGCCTCACCGCCGACGAGATCGCCGCCGACGCCGACTTCTTCAGCTTCGGCACCAACGACCTCACGCAGATGACGTTCGGCTATTCGCGGGACGATGTGAACACGTTCCTGCCCGACTACTTGAGGCACGAGATCCTGCCGCGCGACCCGTTCCAGTCGCTCGATACGACCGGCGTGGGGCAGCTTGTCGATATGGCCGTGCGCAAGGGCCGGGCGGCGAAGGACGGCCTCAAGTGCGGCATCTGCGGCGAACACGGCGGCGACCCGGATTCGATCCAGTTCTGCCAGAAGGTCGGGCTGGACTATGTCTCCTGCAGCCCGTTCCGCGTGCCGATCGCCCGCTTGGCCGCCGCCCAGGCCGCGCTGAAGCAAACCGGCGCCGACAGCGGTCGCCAAGGCGAGTGACTTGAGTCCTCGTTCTCACGCTCCGCGTGGGAACGCACTACAACGCCGCTCCCGCGGCGTGCATTGGCCTCGCTGAATGCCGCGACGCAGAGCGTCGGACTATCGCGTCCCCACGCGGAGCGTGGGAACGAGGGCCGCCGTGTGCTTAACCGGCTTTCTTCTCCGCTTCGTGCATCGGCACGGCATCCGGGGCAGCCTCGTCGCGCACGAGGCGCACAATGGCGCCCGGCGGTGTGCGGCGCTCTTGCACGAAGCCGCGCCTGCCGCCCAGGAAGAACGGCAGAAACTCGGCGGCCGGTCCGGCAGGAAACTCCAGCCGCAGTTGATCGAGCATCTCCTGCCACGTCAGGCCGCTGCGGTAGATGACCCGGTAGGCCGACTTGAGCTGCGCCATATCGCTCGCGCCGAATCCCGCGCGGCGCAGGCCGACGCGGTTCAGGCCGACGACCATCGCGCTGTCGCCGTCGAGCATGACGAACGGCGGCACGTCGCGAACCACGCGCGCCAGGCCGCCGACGATCGCCAGGCGGCCGATCCGGCAGAACTGGTGCACTCCCACGGCGCCGCTGAGAAACGCCTTCTCGCCCACCTCCACGTGGCCGCCCAACATCGTTCCGTTGGTCAGCACCACACCGTCGGCGATCGCGCAATCGTGCGCCACGTGCGCCCCCACCATGAGCAGGCAGCGGTTGCCGATGCGCGTCACCCGCCCCGCTTCGAGCGCCCGGTGGACGGTCGTGTTTTCGCGGAACACGTTTCCGTCGCCGATCGCGAGCGTGCCCGGATGCTCCGGCATGTGCAGGTGCTGCGGCATGCCGCCCAGCACCGTGCCCTCCAGCACCAGGTTGTCGCGACCCAGCACCGTGCCGGATTTCACGCTCACGCGGCTGGCCAGGTGACACCCGTCACCCAGCACGACGCCCGCCTCCACGACGCAGAAGGGGCCGATTCGAACTTTGGTTCCAAGCTCGGCATGCGGGCTGACGACGGCAAGCGGATGTATCGACACGGCTGGGTCCTTTCAGATGTCGGGTGTCGGACGCCTCATGTCAGATAACCGACACCTGACACCCGACACCTAACGAAGCGGGAGCGGCAACGGGGCCTACGCTTGCAGGGCGGGAATCCTGCGGCCCCGTGACGCCTCTTTCACTATCGGGTGTATCGAATGGAGCGCCTTAGCCGGAGGTGGCGATTTTCCGGACCATGTGGCCACGCCGGGTGGGCGAGTCGCACGCCGTCGTGTTACACTCAACGGTTGCGACCGCTAGCAGCACGCGTCCTGCTAGCATCTGCACAACAGTTTCCAGTCCGGGGAATCCTCGCCATGGCCGATCCTCACGCACTCTACGACGAAGCCGACAAGCTCAAAGACGATGGCAAGCTGGACGAAGCGGCCGCCAGGTTGAACGAAGCGCTCACGGCCGATCCGAAGTACGCACTCGCGCATTCGGCACTGGCCGTGGTGCTGCAGAAGCTCGGCCGGCACGAAGAAGCGATCGGGCACGCGCAGAAAGTCTGCGAGCTGGAGCCGAATGATCCGTTCAGCTACACGGCGCTAAGCGTAACGTACCAGCGGGCGTTCGCCGGCACGAACAACATGCAGTACATCCGCCAGGCCGAGGACGCGATGGAACAAAGCCGCATCCTCGAAAGCCGCCGCTAACCCGCCGTTGCGAGCGGCGGGGTTCATCCCCGCCGTCTCCGCCGTGTCCCCGCCGTATCCCCGCCGTCCTCCCGCCGGGATAAACCCGGCGGCTCGCGTCTTTCTGCGCGAACGCCGCGAACCTCCTCGCGCTACGCCTGTCTGTGAGCGTGTGTTGCAGGCAGTATTTCTCCAAGCGCGCTCCGTGGAGCTCGGCGATGGACGGTTGGCATTCACACGACGTACACCGGCGGCAGCCCGACGCCGTCCGCCGCTGGGCCGACTTGGAGGGAAAGAGCCCCACGATGCGGCACGACTTGTACGCCCGCTATGCGCCGCCGCGACCAAGTCGCCGACGCGCGCTATCGATTGCGTCGCTCGCCGCCGAAGCCGCCGCATGGCTCCACGCCGCCTGGTCGCTCCTCGACACCCGCTAACGCACCGGCCGCTCGCGGCTTAGCGCGTCGAACCAGATTTCGCCGTAGTCGGGCCGTCGGATGAACACTCGCGGATGCCTTATTTCGCCGAGGCGTGCAATTTCACGCCCAGCGACCGCAGCACTTTGAGTACCGTGGCGAACTCCGGGTTGCCGTCTGGAGAGAGAGCCTTGTACAAGCTTTCGCGCCCCAAACCGGTTTCGCGGGCGACACGGGTCATACCCTTCGCGCGGGCGACATCGCCCAACGCCGCCGCGAACAGCGCAGGATCGCCCTCCTCGAGCACCGCTTCCAGATAGGCCGCCACGTCTCGCTTCGTCTTGAGATAGTCGACCGCATCCCACCGGCGGGTTTTGGTCTTTGCCATAAGTGTGCTCTTCAGTAACAGTTCAGCCGTTTGAAGCAATCTGCAAGACGTTCATCGGCATTGCCCTGTAGGGGCAGTATGTGATAGCCCAGGGCGGAGCCCTGGGAATTCGCCGATCACAACAACACACAAGCCCTGAAAGGGCGACATACAACCGAGTGCATGTTGGTTATGCCGCCCTTTCAGGGCTTGTGATGGACGGGCGGATCGCGCACCCAGGGCTGCGCTGCGCTCCACCCTGGGCTAACACATCGTGCCCTTTCAGGGCCATTTCACCGCGTTCCCGCGCCTGCTGCTTCAGACGGCT
>CAZHIV010000053.1:0-14726 GCA_964532675.1 uncultured Planctomycetaceae bacterium | reverse complement strand
GTATGATACTCTTGGCCGGCGTCACCGGTTCCGGCAAGAGCACGTCGATCGCCTCGATGCTCAACTGGATCAATCAGCGTTACCGCAAACACATCCTTACCTTGGAAGATCCCATCGAATTCGTGTTCACCGAGGACAAGTGCCTGATCAATCAACGCGAGATCGGTTTGGACGTGGTTGATTTTGGAATCGGCATGAAGCACGCTGTCCGCGAGGACCCGGACGTGATGCTGGTCGGCGAAATGCGCGACAAGGAAACGTTCATGACGGCCATCCACGCGGCGGAGACCGGCCATCTCGTGTTCGGCACGATCCACGCCTCCAGTGCCGCCACGACGATCGGCCGCATCCTCGACCTCTTTCCCCAGGACATGCACGGCGCTCTTCGCAGCGCGATCGCCTTCAACATGCGGGGCATCATCGCCCAGAAGCTGCTCAAGAGCATCAAGCCGGGCGTCGGCCGGGTGCCCACCGTCGAGATCATGACGTTCAACGCCAACGTGCGCAAGGCCGTTCTGGAAGAGACCGACGAAAAGCTGCCCGGCATCATCCGCCTCGGCAAGCACGAGGGCATGCAAGACTTCACGATGAGCCTCAAGCAGCTCGTGGACGAGGAGTTGATCGACCGCGAGGTGGCCATGGAGGTCGCACCCAACCGCGAGGCGCTCAAGATGGCGCTCAAGGGCATCGAAGTGAAGGACGCTGGGATTATCTGATGCGCAAGCAGTCGGTTGAAGTCGTGCGGACGTTTTTCCGCCCTGAAAGGGCGAAATGCGATAGCCCAGGGCGCAGCCCTGGGTTGAATGGTGTCGTTTGGCCGGAAGCCCTGAAGGGGCGACATGAAATGACTCGCCCTGTATCGCGCTCTTGCAGAGCTAATCGAAAATCGTCTGCGCGTGATACCCAGGGCTACGCCCTGGGCTTTCGCATCTTGCCCCTTCAGGGCAAGTGGACCACGGGTTCCCGACTGTCAACAATCGCCTTGTTAGCGCTTTTCGCATCGGTAGCGGCGCTACCGCTCTCCACCGGCTGGGCACAGGAGGAGGCGCCGGCGGAAACCACAGGGGAAGAGCCCACTGCAGAAGAAGAAGCCGTCGCTCCGCCAGCCCCCGCCGCCCGGGAGCTAGACAAGTGGAACGACGCGCATTCGGTGCCGCGCGCCGACGGGCCCTTCACCCATTGGTTCAAGCTGCTGTCGCTGTGGCTGCTGTTCCTGGTCTGGGTCCGCTCGGCCGACTGGGTCAATCGCGACACGCAAATCTTCGATCTCGGCTACGGGAAGTGGAACCTGATCCTGTTCTTTCCGTTCTTGCTGCTGTTCCTGCTGCTGGTTTGCCTCATCGCCCATTTCTGGATCGCCGTCGGCGCGCTCGCGGTGTGCTACCTCGCCACGTTCGTGCCGTACGTGGTGACGCGCAACAAGGTGGTCGAGCTCCACCAGAAGGTATTCACGCCGGATTGGTTCCGCTACGAGTTCGCGCAGCTGGCGGGCAAGGTGGGCGTCAAGATCTCGGCCGAGCGCAAGGCCGAATACGAAAAAGGCGCCCCGGTCGACCTGATGGCCATCGGCGCGCCCGACGAGCGCGACAACCAAGCCAACCTGATCACCGCCCGCCAGTCGCCAGGTTACATCATTGTCAAGGACCTGATTGCCGACATGGTCGACAAGCGGAGCGACCGCGTGATCCTTGACTACGGCCAGCAGTCGGTCGTCGCGCGGCATCACGTCGACGGCGTGTGGCACAACAGCGAGGCCCGCGATCGGGAATCGGGCGACGTAATGCTGGCGGTGATGAAGACGCTGGCCAACCTCAACGCGGCCGAGCGCCGCAAGAAGCAGGAGGGCAAGTTCGCCGCCAAATACAAGGAGCATTCCTACGTCGTCCCGATCGTCGGCCAAGGCGTGCCGACGGGCGAGCGGGTGATGGTGCAGCTGCTTGGCGGACACCAGGACGATTTCCGGCACTATGCCGACCTGGGCATGCGCTCGAAGCTGGCCGAGCAGTGGGCCGGCCTTATGTCGCAGGACAAGGGCCTGGTGATCATCGCCGGCGTGCCGGAGGGCGGCGTCACCACGCTCACCGACGTCTCGTTGATGGAAACCGACCGGCTGTTGCGAGATTTTGTCGCTATCGAGGAGGCGCGCCATCGGGATCGCGAGATCGAGAATATCGATGTGGAAATCTACGATGCTTCCAAGGGGCAGACGGCCGCCTCGATCATACCCGCCCTGATCCGCAAATATCCCAACGTGTACGTGCTGCGCGATTTCAGCGACACCGAGGCCGCCAAGCTGCTGTTGGGCGAAGTGCGCGACGAAGAGCGGCTGGTCATCACCAGCGTTCACGCCAAGGACGCGCCGGAGGCCCTCCTGCGAATGCTCCAGATGAAAGTGCCGCAGCGCGACTTCGCCGCGGTCGTCACGGCGGTGCTCTGTACCCGGCTGATCCGCAAGCTGTGCGACGCCTGCAAAGTGGGCTACGCCCCGACGCCCGATTTGCTGAAGAAGCTGGGCATCCCAGCAGGCAAGGTGGAAGCGCTGTACCGGGTGCCGAAGCCCGAGGAGATCGACAAGCCCTGCAAGGAATGCGGCGGGCTGGGCTTCAAGGGACGCACCGGCCTGTTCGAGCTGCTCGTGGTCGACGACCGCATCCGCGAGATCCTCGTGAAGCAGCCCAAGCTCGACCTCGTGCGCAAAGCAGCCCGCCTCGCGGGCATGCGCCCCTTCCAAGAAGAAGGGCTGCTGCTCGTCGCCAAAGGAGTCACGTCCC
Source organism: uncultured Planctomycetaceae bacterium (assembly GCA_964532675.1). GTDB lineage: Bacteria > Planctomycetota > Planctomycetia > Pirellulales > Lacipirellulaceae > JABDGM01. The sequence continues at coordinate 11,955 of CAZHIV010000053.1, read as the reverse complement.
TAGCCGAACTGCAACGCGTACTGAAAGAATGAGAGTGGTCCGTTGTCCGTTGTCCGTGGTCCGTTGTTTCCTGCAACGGACAACGGACAACGGACAACGGACAATACTATGTACTGGATCATTTACGCCATCGTCGTCTTCGTCGGACTTGCCATGATGGTTCGCGAGGGCCTGTGGAGCAATGCCATCACGCTGGTGAATATCGTCGTCAGCGGGCTGGTGGCGTTCAGCTTCTACGCGCCGCTGGTGAAATACCTGGACGAAGAAGTAACGGACGGCCAGCATACGTACTGGCTTGATTTTTGCGTGATGTGGGCGCTCTTCGCCGTGGCCATGATCGTGTGCCGCGTTGCCACCGGCGCCGCCTCGACAACCCGCCTGCGTTTCAAGAATCCGATCGACCCGGTTGGCGGGCCGCTCGCGGGTTTTATCGCCGCCTGGGTCCTGGCCGCCTTTACGCTAGCCACGTTGCACGTCTCGCCGATGACGAAAAGTGCTTTCAGCGGCAAGCTGGCGTACGACGACGTCGCGTCGCAATCCTTGGCGACTTCGCCCGATGCGGCCTGGCTTCGCTTCGTCGAGCGGGTCTCGCGGCCGGCGGCGTTCGGTACCACCGGCACCGACGAGTTCAGCGCGGACGCGTTCGTTTCGATTTATCAAGACCGCCGCGAGAAGTTTGAGGGAACCGACAAGCTGGTCGTCCCCCGCGGATAACGACGTTGTAGCCGCCTATCGTGAACGAAAAAGTGGAAACCGATACCCGATTGCCCGCCGCCGAACCGGCGTTTCACGCCGACGACACGCTCGAGGTCGCCGACTACCGCACGGTCAGCGCGCTGGCGATTGTCAGCTTGCTGTTCGGCCTGGCGTCGCCGCTGTGCATTGCCTGGCCGCTGTTCATGGCGATCGCGCTGGTCGGCGCCGCCCTGTCGGCGATTGCGATTGCGCGAATCGACGCCAGCGACGGTGCGCTGGCCGGTCGCTGGGCCGCCACGGCCGGGTTGGTGCTCTGCGTCCTCAGCGGAACGGGGGCGGTCAGCCATGATTTGGTGATGCGGACGATTCGCAGCAGCCAGGCCGAGGCCTTTGGAGGGGAGTGGATCGAGCTGCTCTTGGCCGGCAACACGGAGGAGGCATTTCAACTCACCGTCGCCGCCAACCGGCACCTGCCGCCACGCGAGCCCGGCACGCCGGCGCCGACGGAAACACCCTACGACCATTTTCTCGAAAGTCCGATCGTCACGGAGCTAACGGCGGCAGGCGGCGATTTCGACATTCGGCTCGAGGAGACGCTCTCGTACGAGCGACAACCTCGTCGGCAATTTGTAATCCAACAGAAGTTTAACGTTGTCCCGCGCGGCGAAGCGGCGGAGCAAAAGCGAAACGAAGTCGTTCTGACCCTACAACGGTCGCGATTGGCCGGAGAACGTCTCTCGCGATGGCTCGTGGTAAGCTACGCCCGCGATTCGACGGACCCAGCAGCCTACGGTTACTGACGATCCAGCCGATGAATTCCGAGACACTCGCAACCGCCGATACCCCCGCGGCGCCGCGCTGGCGGCCGTTGGAGGCAGTCCAGCGCCGCGCGCTGGGCGTGCTCATCGAAAAAGCGAAGACGACGCCGGAGAGCTACCCGCTTTCGCTCAACGCACTGCGGACCGGCTGCAACCAGAAGAGCAACCGCTCGCCGCTGATGCAGCTCGAGGAACCGCAGGTCGACGAGGCCCTCGAAGGGCTGCGCATGCTCGGCGCCGTCGCCCAGGTGCAGGGCAGCGGACGCGTCGACCGCTATCGCCATCTCGCTTACGAATGGCTCGGCGTCGACAAGGTCGAGCTGGCGGTGATGGCCGAGCTTCTGTTGCGCGGCTCGCAGGCCGTGGGCGAGTTGCGGGGCAGAGCCGCGCGCATGGAACCGATCAAAGACATCGGCGAGCTGACGCCCATTCTCGATTCGCTGAAAGCCAAGGGTCTGGTCGTGTATTTGACGCCGCCCGGCCGTGGCAGCATCGTCACGCACGCACTGTACCTCGACCGCGAAATGGAAAAAGTCCGCCGCGAAGCAGGCGCCCATCCTGTGGAGCCCGTGAAGCCCAGGGAGGCGCCGGAGCCCGTGGCGCCCGTGGAGACAGTGAAGCCAGTGGAGAAAGCGGAGATGATGGAGCCAGTGGAGACAGGCGGCTCGCCTGTCGCCACGCAACCCCGCGATCCGCCCGCCACCGCGAGCCTGGTCGAGCAGCTCGATGATTTGCGCGACGAGCTGGCCGCCGTGCGGCGCGAGTTCGAGTCGGTCCGCAGCGAGCTCGCTGCCACCGCCGACGGCCTCCGCCGCGACCTGGAAGAACTCAATCGCCAACTCGGCAACTGACCGATTCCGCTGGCGATTTCGCATCCTTTCGACCCTTTGGCAGCTTGAGCATCGAGAATCGTGGTTGGCGACGAGAAAACTTCGATCGGCGACCACCTTGCCCGGCTGATGCGGCGTCATTTCTTTTGGCTGCTTGTCGGTTGCTACGCGCTGGCAGCGGTCTGGCCGGCGCCCGGCGTCGCCATGCGCCAGTGGGAGTCGACCGCGTGGGATTCCGGCACGGTCCCCTTCTCGTTACCGCTACTGTTGTTGGCGGTGATGCTGTTCTGTGCGGCCCTGCTGACGGACCTGTCGCAAATCCACCTGGTGTCGCACCATCCGTTCGTGTTGCTGGCGGCCCTGGTGCTGGTGTGGCTCGGTCCGGCACTGCTGGTGCTCGTCGCGGGCGCGCTGGTGCCGCGGGCGGTCGACGGCCCGGCCACCGCCGGGTTGCTCGTCGGCCTGGCCTTGGTCGCGACGATGCCCGTGGCCAACTCGTCGGTCGGCTGGACGCAAAACGCCCGCGGCAACCTGGGACTCAGTCTTGCTTTGGTCGTGCTGAGCATCACGCTCAGCCCCTGGGTGACGCCCAACCTGCTGCGCCTGCTGGGAATGTCGCTCTCCGAACAGGAGCAAGCCTATTGTGAAGCGATCGTGGCCCAGTTCTCTGGAATCTTCTTTATCATCTGGGTGATACTCCCGACGGCCGCCGGCCTGGTGTGCCGCTACCTGCTCTCGCCCGGCCGCGTAATGCGCGTCGAAAGCTGGTTCGGCCTCGCCAGCGGCGCGGCGCTGTTGATGCTCAACTACATCAATTCCGCGCTCGCGCTGCCCAAGGTGCACAACTCGCCGGCCTCAGTTCTCCTGGCAACCACACTACTGGCCGCTGCCTTGAGCGTGGTGGGCCTGGTCTTCGGCTGGGCCGTTGCCTGGCTGTTGCGCGTCAAGCCCCCGACGCGCTCCGCGCTGATGTTCGCCCTCAGCATGAAGCACACCGGCCTGGCCTTGATCGTCGCCGGCGCCGTGCTCGCCGACCAGCCGCTGGCGATTCTCATGATCGTGCTCGCCACGCTCATGCAGCACATTCTGGCCGGCGCCGTGCAATGGTGGTTTCAATTAACCGAGCCAACCACATAAAGTCGCGACCGCCGGTCAACGGTGGTCAATCTGTAGGGAACGCCCTCCGCGGCGTTCCGCGTTGTTTGTGGTGGTCGACGGAACGGCACAGAGGCCGACTGAGGATGTTGGTCAATCGGTAGGGAACGCCCTCCGCGGCGTTCCGCGTCGTTTGTGGTGGTCGACGGAACGGCACAGAGGCCGTTCCCTACAGGAATAGAGCCGGTCGGTCGCGGTTATTTGCGCGAGAACGGTTCCTGCACCAGCACCAGCCAGCGTGTATCGAGCGGCCGTTCATCCGGCCGGCGATCGACGACCGGCTTCAGCGCGCCCCAATACGCTTTTCCGTCGGTGAGTGCCTCGTCGCGATAGCTCGACAAGACGGCCCCCTCGCCCGCGTCAAGATTCGCGAGCACCTCGTCGATGCGGGCCAGCAAAGGGCTGCCGATCCACGGCAACTGTCCCTCGCGATACGTAGCCCCGACCTGGTGATGCAGAATCAGCCCGCGACGCTGCCTGCCGTCGATCACCGATTCGCGCAGGTCGATCAGCACGACTTCGTGACCGGGCGGCAGCTCTTTCTCGAGCACGTTGAACTCCCCGATGTCCACGGCCATCGCCAGCACGCCCACCACGTCGCGCTTGCCGCCGGTCGGCCGGTGCTCGATCGGCACCGAGAAGGCCACTTTCAAGTGGCCGGTCGAGGTGCTGCGATACACGGCCGACAGGTTCGGGGCCTCGATCGGCTTCAAGTTGGGCGTGTCTTCGGGCAAGTCGGCGCCCTGACCGTGAAAATAGTCGCGGTGCGAATAGTCGCCTCCGCGGCTGGCCTCGCTCCGCGGACTGCGGGCCACCTGAATGCCGCGGACGTCGTTGATGAACCAGCTATCGGCCGGCGCGTCGCGGTCGTGATCGGCCCGCCGCGCGCCCAGCCAATCCTCGAGCGGGCTCCACAACGACTCGTCGTCCGGCGCCTGGTTGATTTCAACCATCCGCTGCCGCAGCGTGGGGTCGTTCGACAATCGCTGTAGAATGCCGAAACGCAGATTGATCTCCTTCAGGATCTCGCGATTGGCGGCCAGCGCGGCCACCTGCAGCGCGCTTTGCCGCGCTTCGGCCGCCTGCTGCGCCGATTCCCGGCGGCCGGTGGCCTGAATCGCCAGCCAGCCGATCGCCGCCACCGCGGCCAGCGTCGCGATCGCGACGGCCGTTTTGTAAACCCGCCGGCGCGACACGGCCGTCAACGACTTTGGCATTACCCAACTAACGGGCGTGCGGCCCACGCGCGTGTCCGATTCGCCCGACCTGGCCACCAGCGTGTCCGACTTCGAGAAGCCCTGAGTGCCGGAGCGCGACGGGGTGCCCGCGATCTTGGCCACCAGCGGCGCCAGCCGATGCCCCTCGGCGAACGGTGCCAGCGCGGCGGCCACCTCGGCCGGGTTGGCGAACCGGTCCTCGGGGTTCTTGGCCGTCATCCGTTGCAGCACGTCCCACAGCGGCCGGGGCAATTCTTTATGGTTCGCCTCTTTGTCGCCGCCCTCGGAGAGGCCGGCGACAGTGCGAATCGCCGGCAGCTTCTCGCGCTCGTGCGCCTTCTCCGGCTTGAGGTCCGATTCCCAAAACGGCGGCTTGCCGGCCAGCAGGTGATACAGCGTGCAGCCCAGGCTGTAGATGTCCGCCCGGATGTCGACGCTGGTCGTCTTCCATTGCTCGGGCGACATGTACATCGCCGTGCCCATCGCCCGGTTGTCGAACAGCGTCAGCCGCTGCTGGTCGTCGCCGACCAATAGCGCGAGCCCGAGGTCGAGAATCTTCACGACCGCCTGCCGGCTGGGGGCTGGGGGCTGGGGACTGGGGGCTGTGTTTGAGAGCTCGCCGCTATGCCGATCGGCGTTCATCACGGTGACCATCAGGTTCGACGGCTTGATGTCGCGATGCACCATGCCGTGCTGATGGATGTAGGCCAGGCCCCGCGCCGCCTGCCGCGCGATTTCGCACGCCTCGGCCAATGGCAGCGGCCCCTGGCGAGACACCAGCTCGTCCGCGCCGATCCCTTCGATGTACTCCATCACGAGGTAATGCACCGAATCGGTCGGCGCCGAGGAGTCGATCGCCACCACGATGTTCGGATGCTCCAGCGTGCCGACGGCCTTGATCTCCTGATAGAATCGGCGAATGACTTCCTGGTGTCCGGCGTCGACGAAGTGTTGCTTGATGACCTTCACCGCGCGCACGCGTCCGAACTGGGAATGCCGCGCCTTGTACACGTCGCCCATCCCGCCGCTGCCCAGCCGCTCCTCTAGCTCGTAGTTCCCCAATCGCAGCGGCACCACGTCGGTAGAGACTGGCGACTCGCCTGTTGATGGTGCGCCGTGGGCAGGCGGGCCGCCTGCTCCACGACCGCGCGAGCGGTATTCGGTGAGCCCCATCGTCGCCGGCAGCACCGTCCATTGCCGCGACAGGCTCGCGCGCGGCTCGGCGCGCATCGCCCGCGGCCCCTGGCGGTCGTAAACCAATTCAAAGACTTCCACCCGCCCGATGCCCTTCAGCTCGCGCCGCCCGTGCGAGTGAAACGAAACGCCGTCCATGCCGGCATCTTCCAGCACGGCCACCACGCTCCGCGATGCCAGGATCTGCCCGCTCGTGGCGTAATCGCTCAGCCGGGCCGCGTAGTCGACCGGTTTGCCGACGAAGTTTTCCGGGTCGTGCGGGTCGAGCTGCGGGATGCCCAGGTGCATGCTGATCCGCACCGCCACGGCGTTGCCCCGCGGCGTTGCGATCGGCTCCTCGCGGTGCGAGCGCTGGATGCCGATGGCCCACCGCGCGGCCGAAACGGTGTCGGAAAACACCAGGAAGTGCCCGTCGCCGGCGGTCGAAACGACCCGTCCGCCCAGCCCGGCAAGCTCCCGCACGATCCGCGCCCGATGCGGCGAGAGCACCAGCTCGATGAAGGCCTGATCGCGCTCCGTGTCGCTGTGGCCGGGCATCTCGCGCTTGAGGTCCACGGAGCCGACCAGGTCGGTGAACAAGAACGTCTTGAGCTCGGCCATGGAGCGAATAGCGCGGCGGGAAGTGGTCTGTTCTGAGAGTCTCTAGCAAATTGAACCGCCAAGAACGCCAAGCAAGGCAAAAACCGATGTATCTCTCTTGGCGACCTTGGCGTACTTGGCGGTTTCATTCAAATTGTTAGACGCTCTAATTTCAATCATCCGCCATTCGCGGTGCCCGTCAATCTCCGCGCGTCGTTAGCCGCGCCGCTTGCGACGCACGGCGGTTCTGGCAGCTCCAATAAAAAAAGCCCGCCCCGCCGCTAGCGGCAGGACGGGCTGCCTGTGCTCGATCATCGAAAAATCCGGGGTTGTAAGGAAACGTCCTGCGCGACCGGTTGCCAAAACATGCCGCGGTTCTAGTAAACGTCTTGCCCAGGGCCCGTGGGGCCGGCAGCCGTCGACGTCCGCTCGTCGCGTAACCGAGCTTCTCCGAAGCCCTCATGAGCACCTCGCGAGGATGCCATCTTGTACGTCGGCGGATCGAACAGGCTGATCGTCGGCAAGCAAGCACCATTCACCAGCGCCCGCGTCTGCCTCGGCACACGCCCGCGCCCTCCGAGAATGAAACAAAGGACGCGAACTAGCCCGAAACGGTTCTTTGGAAACCTCCCTTCGAAAACCTTGTCACTAAGTTCGACTTTGTCGCCAATTCGTGCCGCTAGCCGAGCGGCACCGGCGTCGCTAAACCACGTCCGCCTCGGCTCGGCGGACCGACATGGCGTAGGCAACGCCACTCTGAATAACAAATGCCCGGCGGCCAGGTCAAAGGTATTTGTTGCCATTTTGGCCGCGCGGCAAAAATTCTTTCGCATAGCGTTCGCGTTATAACGATCCGCGAAACCTCGCCCGGCTGGCGGCCCCTCCGCCGCTCCTTGCGGCTTAGCGATGCCGCTTGCGGCTTAGCGACAAACCGCCGCCCCGCCGAATTGCCCCGCCGCCAGCCCCCAGACCCCAGCCCCGCCGCCAGCCCCCGGCCCCCGGCCCCCGGCCCCCGCACCATTATTTTGTTGCAGCTTTTTTGCCCCTTGATACACTGGTATTAAGGTGGCGGAATTGTCGCCGGCCGCCCCGCCTGGGATGGCCGCGACCGCGATCGTGCAGTACCGAGGCCTTCCAGATCGCACGGCTTCCCGCCGCCCTGCACCGGAACAGTTTGGATCGTCGCACGCCGCGGTAATGCCGCGTGCAGTACGCGCCCTCGCTCCGATCCGCGATACATCCTGCCCTCTGTCGGGCAGACACTGGCTACGGAGAAACCTGGCATGCTCAGTGCCCCCACTTTCGCGCGCCGCGCCTTCGCCCTCATTTGCTGCGCGCTCGCGTGCCTTGTTGTTTCCGCCGCGCCGGCCCAAACCATCGACTTGAGCCTCAACGTCCTGTACACGGACCCGGGGGACTTGGACTCCGGCGGCACGTGGGAAGTCGTCGCCAAGAGCAGCGACTTCGGCATTCATGCGCTCAGCATTCGGCTCTCCAACATCAATTCGAGCGTGCAGTTCGAAACGCCCACCGGCACGGTCAACGGCTCCGACAATGCCGGACTGTGGGTGACGGCCAACGTGCCGTTTTCGGGCCATCGCAATCTTTCCATCTCGCAAGCGGCGCTCGCTCCGCCGCCCGCTTCCGGCGACGAGCAAACCCTGTTCTACGGCGTGGGCACCATCGCCAACGGCGAACCGGGCGACATCGGCCCCACGTTCACCACGTTGACCAACGTGCAGAACGTGCCCTGGGCGACCGGCGACGCGTTCGGCGACTCCGCCTGGGACACCGCCGCCACCTTCGCCAGCGGCACTTTCGCCGCCGGCGCCATGCCCGAGTTCTTCCCCGGCACGACCGGGCAAGTCTTCGCCTCGCTGGGCACCTCGATGACGCCCGGCGCGGTGGCGATCGCTTCGACAATCACCACCATCGTGCGCGACAACGCCGCGGACGACTTTCCCGACTACAACGAGGACGGCTTCGTGGACGCGGCCGACTACGTCCTATGGCGAAGCGACCCGACCAGTTACGGCGGTACGCCGGCGGGCTACGACCTCTGGGTCGAGCACTTCGGCGAGGCCGCTCCCGGCAGCGGGTCGGGGCCGGGTACGGCCGGCTTTGCCGTCCCGGAGCCTGCAACGGGGCTCTTGCTGGCCTTTGGGGCCACGCTGCTGGCCCTCCGGCGGCGCCGCACGACCTCCTAAACCAAGCTCTATGCCCCACACCCGAGCGTGCGAAACTTGACACCAAACAAGCCGTCCTTGGGCGATAGTTTTTTGCGCGAAGGCGATGAAACAGGGGCCCGCGGCGGCCGGCGAGAAAGCCCGCTTTTTCCCAGCTTTTTCGGCCTTTTTGGGCCCGTATGAATATTGCAAGAAAAATCAATCAGAAGACTTCGAAACTGCTTGACAGTCCTGAAATGCCGGAACATAATGCCCGATGGTGGCAGAGCGAATCCGCTTCATCCTGTGAGTGGCGGTCGCCGTTCGGCTCGCTCCGTCGCTTGATACTGTAGTTTTAGCGAAACACTCGGCGGGGCTGTGCGGGGCAGATAAACGGCATAGAGAAGAGGGCCTGCTCGGATCGCCCGCGTTTGCTTGCTCGAGGTTTCATTCGTTCCGGTTGTAATTGGTAGAGGACGTGCCCCGGCGCGTGGGAGTTTAGTTCGCCATCGGTTGCGGGTCAGTCGCCAGGTTTCGTAGCTCAATTGATGCTGAACCCTGAACCCTGAACCCTCCCCCGGCGAGGCTTAGCTCAGCAACTCTGAATTTGGTCTTTTTCTTTGATGTGGAGAACAATAATGTCCTGGAAGAGCTTCGTAACAGCGGGTTTATTGTGTGCCCTGGCTTCGCCAGTCTTCGCCCAGCCGACCCTCAATATTGATCTGCTCCGTACGGGTGGCGGTACTCCCATTTTGGATTCCAATGGCGATTGGCAATGGGTAGTGACTGTCACCGGCGAAGTCGCCGGTCCGTTGGACGCGGAGCTCGCGTTCATCCTGGAAGCCGGCAACGGCAGCGCGAACCTGGAAAGCATCTCCTCCAGCAACGTGCAGTTCGACGCGGATATCAACATGCCCGGCAACCCGACGAACAACACCGCGGCGCCTCATTGGGACATCTCCGTTCCCGGCTGCATTCCCGGAAAGACGTGCGGTGCCATCGGCAACGTCCCGTTCGGCGACTTCGACTGGCTCAGCGGGACTGAGCCCTCCGGTGCCGTGCGGACGCATCCCAGTGCCGCCGCCACCGACGCCGCGGCAGGCGAAGTGTTGGCCGCCTTGGGAAGCATCAACTTCCCCTCCGCCCAGGCAAGCGAGCTACTGATCATCAAAACCACTGGCCCGGTGACCACCGGCAACGTCAACGATCCGTTTCTGACCACGGCGATCGAGGTCGGTGGCGCCTATGGTACCGGCGCTACCGGCGCTGGCCGCATTGCCGGTCTGGACCCGGCTGATCCAAACCACTCGCTGAACTACGACATCTACGCCGGCAGCACCAGCGCCACGGTTCTCCCCGGCGATGCGAATCTGGACGGTATCGTTGACGTCGGCGATTACAACCAGATCGTTCTCAATTTTGAGGGCCCTGCGTCTTGGACGGGCGGTAATTTCAACGGCGATTCGCAGGTCGACGTCGGGGATTACAACATTCTAGTACTCAACTTCGGAGACACGTCAAACGGGCTGAGCGAAGCTGAGGTCGACCTCACCATTCCCGGTCCGGGTAGTGCCCCCGGCGTGGAGGGCGCGATTCCTGAGCCCAGCTCCATCGCCTTGGGTGCCTTGGCTGTCCTCGGCTGCCTGGGCCTGTTCCGCCGGAATCGTTAAAGGATAAAACAAGGTACTTGACAAAAAATCGAGGAACGGGTGAAGTAATGCTTGCGTCCGTCGCCTCGACAGGATACAAAGAAAGTTGTTGTGAAACTCTTGGGAGTAGCTTGCTAATGCATTGAGGGAACCTCGGTCTGCTCGCACGGCCCGCGCGTGTAGCCGAGATCCAAAGCGGGCAGATCCATTTCACCCGATGAAACGGATTCCACCACAACTTCAGCCTGACGAACTAAGTCGTGTCAAACTTAATCAAAAGATTTCAAATCACAACTTCAATGAGGACAACTTACATGCTTCGTAAAATTTTGTTCTTTGCAGTAGCCCTGTTGGTTCCGGTCGCCAACGCCAACGCCGGCACGGTGACATTGTTTATGACACCGAATTCAGGCGCTGGCACTTGGCAGCTCCATGCTTCATCAAGCCTCGGCGACAACTCCGGCATCGCCTCGTTCAATGTCCCCTTGCAAAACGTATTAACTTCGAACAACGTCTCTCCATTTGCGCAGGTCGTTACCGTTCCCGACAATTTTAATACGGCCGGGTTTAGCGAGCTTCGTACATCGCTACCTGCCGTTGGTGCCAGTCAAAAGCTTGTTCCGACGCCGACTCCAAACCTGATTTACGGATATGGCCAAGAGGACAGCAGCTTTGGGGAAAAAGGCATTACTGGAATTGCCGGTGCGTCTTCACAGATCGATTGGGACGCTGTGCTGTTGTTGGCGGAGGGTACCTACGACCCCCTAACGCAGACTCCCGCGGTGAACTTTCAGGCTCCCGGTCTGTCCATACTCACTTTCAATAACAACAGCAGCGCCCAGGTATCGGCGGCGGCCATTGTTGATGGTGGAGCTATTCCTGAACCGTCGACGATGGCTTTGCTGGGTCTGGCGATGGTCGGTGCGATCGGCTTCCTCCGCCGTCGCTAAGCCGCAGCAGACCGTAACAATTTGAAACGCACAAGGGCCCTGGGATTTCCCAGGGCCCTTTTTTATTGCCGCTCGCCCGAGTGCGACAGCGGGAACCGCCTGCGTTCGCTCGTTGGTGTGTTCTTTTGAATAGGACGGGTTTGGTCCAACAGCCAAATATCGGCACCGTCGACGACGGGAGCTTGGGCACAACGAGTGCCTGCCTACCCTGTCAAACTCTGCCGCTTGTGGCGCTTCTACCGGTTCTCCGCCCCGCGCGGGCCCTTCGGGCAAATCTCGAAAGGCCGGATTTGTCGGTCGTGCGCGTTCGATAACCGAATACGTGTCGACACGCCCATCCTTTCGAGCCCGCCCCGTGACGAATACACGCACCACCCATTCGATCGGCCGCAGGGGGGCCCGGCTCGCGCTGGCGCTGGCCGCGGCGGCTGTGGCCTGGCGGATCGTGCAGTTGGCGGGGGAGAACCCTCCCCTGGCCCCTCCCTATGAGGGAGGGGAAGTCGCAGCAACCGCTCCCTATGAGGGAGGGGAAGTCGCAGCAACCGCTCCCTATGAGGGAGGGGAAGTCGCAGCAACCGCTCCCTATGAGGGAGGGGAAGTTGCAGCAACCGCTCCCTATGAGGGAGGGGAAGTCGCGATGGCGGCCGCTCCCATCGAAAGAGGGGAAACTGCATCGGCCGCCGACGCCGAGCTCGAGCGGCT
>CAZHIV010000052.1:0-2764 GCA_964532675.1 uncultured Planctomycetaceae bacterium | reverse complement strand
ACCAAACCTGGTCGCAGGGGCCCCTGCGACCAGGTTTGGTCGCGGCTAACCGCTAAAGCAACCATCAATAATATGGTCGCGGCGCGGAGGAGCGTCAACGCAGGTTCCTCTCGCGGAGCGAGAGCGCTGCGTTACGGCGATTGGTCGGCGTTGATGCCGTACTCGTCGAGCTTTTTGCGCAGCGTGGTGCGGTGGATGCCGAGCTGGCGGGCGGCCGTGGCACACTGGCCCTTGTGGCGATCCATTGCGATCTCGAACAGCGGCAGCTCGATCACTTCCAGCAGCCGCTCGTGGAGCCGGTCGGCGAGCTGGTCGTTCTCGGCGCTCTGCTGCGCCCACTGCCGGACGGCGACGACGAGCGCCTCCTCGGCCCCCTGCGCCGCCCGGCGCGGGCCGACCGCCGCGGGCGGCGGCAGGTGCTGTAGACGGCGTGCTGCCAGGCGCGGCGATAGTCCTCTTCAGGATAGAAAATGTGGAGCGCGGCGGCGCGGTCGGTGAGGCGGCGGCCGGTGAGCGGGACGACGGTGTGAAAGAAGCCGCCGTTGCGCGTCCACAGGCGGTCGCCCAGCGAGATGGGAGCGGCGCCGCGGTCGGTACGCGGCTGCGGCGAGACGAGCGGCAGAAACTGGCGGGCCGAGCCGCTGGTGGGGCAGCAACGGACCCACCGGCGTGTCGTTTTCGCCGCCACGGGTGACGTTCCGACCGACACCCCGGGCGAGCCTTTAATCGCCATGTAAATCGTATCGATTGTGTATAACTCTGATTCTTGATTATGGAAATGATAACGCGGGGCTGGTACGGGCTTTGCAATTCGGCCCGCGAGCGCGCGACGGGTGTCCGACAGCACCGGGCCAGGAACGGTCGGCGTCGCGCGTACCACCATCCCCGTCCCGAAGGAGCCCGCCCCACAATGCGCCCCCGCCCTGCCCCGCGAATTGAAATTGAAAATGTAGGTGCCGCGAGGTCGCCGCGGCGACCACGTAGGCGAGTTTCTTCGAAACTCGCAATCGCGTCTCGGACTGGCGCGGCTACGCGACTCGGTTTTACGCTCGTCGAGCTGCTGGTCGTCATCGCGATCATCGGAATCCTGGTCGCCTTGCTGCTGCCGGCCATTCAGGCGGCCCGCGAAGCGGCGCGGCGCAGTCAATGCAAGAACAACCTTAAGCAGCTCGGCACCGCGGTGCTGAATTACGAAAGCGCGCACCAGCGCCTGCCGCCGAGCGTCGAGATCGACTTCACCACGAATCCCACGGCCAGCAACGGCGCGTGGGGCGTGCACGGCCACATCCTCAGTTACCTGGAAGAGGAGAGCGTGCGGGACCTGGTGGACATCAACGTGGCGTGGGACTTCCAGACGCCGATCGACAAGCTGCGGATCGGCGTGTTTTCCTGCCCCAGCGACGGGCCGGCCGGCGAAGTCCGCGACCCCGGGGGCGGGAAGGTTTTTCTGTATTGCACGACGTACGGGTTCAACATGGGAACGTGGTTCGTTTACGACCCGGTGAGCAAGATCGGCGGCGACGGCGCGTTTTACCCGAACAGCTTTCTGCCGCTGGCGAGGTTCAACGACGGCACCAGCAAGACGCTGCTGGCCGCGGAGGTGAAAGGCTGGACGCACTACACGCGCAACGGCGGGCCGTCCGCCACGACGATTCCCGACACGGTCGACGCCGCGGCGGCGATCGTCGCTTCCGGCGCCGAGTACAAGGACACGGGACACACGGAATGGCCGGACGGCCGCGTGCATCACACGGGCTTCACCGCGACGATGACGCCCAACACCTTCGTGCCCTATATGAAAGGCAGCGAAACGCTGGACGCGGATTACAACTCCTGGCAGGAAGGCAAGAACGGCGAGAGCGGCAGCCCGACCTACGCGATCGTCACGTCGAGGAGCTACCACCCGGGCATCGTGCAGGCGGCGATGGTGGACGGGTCGGTGCAGACTTTCGCAGACGAGATTTCGCTGGCGGTGTGGCGGGCCGCGGCCACGCGCACGGGGGAGGAAGCCGTGCAGGAGTAGCGTGCGGGAGCTAAACCGCAAGCGAATGGAGCGCTGGCGAGCGGCATTATCAAGTGGCGCGGAGCCAGGCGGTTGATAGCAGCGTGGGAAAGAGGAGCGTGAGGACGGCCAGGCCCCAGAAGGGGCCGACGTAGCCGACGCAAACGGCGGCGTTCAGCACGATGATCGAGTGGACGCAGTGCCGCACCGCGAGCTGCACCCTCGCCGGATCGGGCTTGATAATCGCGAGTGTGCAGCGGCGGGCAGTGATGAGCGCCAGCACCGCCCACAAGAGATACCAGCCGCGGTGGCTGACCACGAGCCCGGGTCGGTCGGCCGTGAGCGCGGGCACGCTGGCCAATAGGGCAATGCCGGCCAGCAGCACGGCGAGACCGGCGACCAGCCGGCTGCGGGCGGTGGGGCGGGCCTCGGTGCGGGCGAAAATAGTCACGCCCATGATGTACACGCCGACGCCCAGCGCGATCAGCAGCTCGGCCTTGTTCCAGGCGACCACGGCCAGGCCCATGCCGAGCAAGACGTTCAGCGCGCGGCAGGCGCCCATCACCAGCGGCGCGAGCGGCGTTTGTTTCAGCATGGCGTCGTAGAGCAAGATGCAATTGGCCAGCAGGATGGCCACCGCGCCGGGCCGCCAGTCGTTCGCCAGGAAGCTGACGCACCAGGCGACGACAATTCCCCCGATCAAAAGCGCCCAGCCGGCGGTGGCGGCGGCGCCCAGCGAGACGCGGCCGGAGGAAATGGGTC
>CAZHIV010000051.1:0-5683 GCA_964532675.1 uncultured Planctomycetaceae bacterium | reverse complement strand
TGTCGTCGAGGAACATGTACTCGCTGCACGGGTTACTGGCGTTGATCCGGCCGCTGTTCGGGCAGGTGTGCCAGCGGTTGATCGTCGTGTCGTACTGCACGCCGGGGTCGCCGCAGTGCCACGCGCAGTCGGCCATGCGGTCCATGATCTCGCGGGCCGGGTAGGTGGGGCCGGGCTGCTTCGGGTTGGTAACCCAGTGCGTCGTCCAGTCCTCGTTCTTCTCGACGGCCTGCATGAAGTCGTCGGTGACGCGCACCGAAAGGTTCGCGTTCTGGAACATGATCGAGCTGTAGGCCTCGCCATTGAAATTGGCCTCGTAGCCGCCCTTCTCGATGAGGATGCGGGCCTTCTTCTCCTCCTTCCACTTGCACTCGATGAACTCCATCACGTCCGGATGCCAGACTTTCATGGACTGCATTTTCGCTGCTCGTCGAGTCTTCCCTCCACTCTTCACCACCGCGGCCACCTGGTCGTAAACGCGCATGAACGAGAGCGGCCCCGAAGGCTTGCCGCCGCCGGCCAGCTTCTCGCGGTGCGAACGCAGCGTGGACAGATCGGTGCCCGTGCCGCTGCCGAACTTGAACAGCATGGCCTCGCTCCGCGCAAGCTCCATGATGTCCTCCATGTTGTCGGCCACGTGCT
The DNA here is from genome assembly GCA_964532675.1 of uncultured Planctomycetaceae bacterium. Lineage (GTDB taxonomy): Bacteria > Planctomycetota > Planctomycetia > Pirellulales > Lacipirellulaceae > JABDGM01. The sequence goes on along the minus strand of CAZHIV010000051.1, from coordinate 5,041 downwards.
GGATGAAGCACGCGCTGCCCTGCGGGTATTCGTAGGGGTTTTCCGGCTGTACGACGTCGCGCAGCTGCGAATCCCACCGCCAGTTGCACTTGTCGCCGACGACGCCGTACTGGTGATAGAGGCCCACGTTGAACCACACGGGCGAGTTGAACGCGCCGTGCTGATGCAGGCAGAGCCAGGCCAGCTCGCGGTAGAACCGCTCGCCGTCCTCTCGCGTGGCGAAATAGCCGTCCTCCAGGCCCCAATCGGCGATGGTGCGGGCCACGCGATGGACGAGCTGCCGCACGCTGTGCTCGCGCTCGGGCGTGCCCACCTCGCCGTAGAAGTACTTGCTGCAGATGACGTTGGTCGCGAGCTGGCTCCAGAACGACGGCACCTCGCAGTTGGTCTGCTCGAAGATCAGCTCGCCGTTCTCGCCCTTGATCTGCGCGCTGCGGACTTCCCAATCCACCGTGGCGAACAGGTCGTCGACGTCGGTCGGGCAGAAGACCGGGTCGATCTTGAGCCGTCCGTGGAATCGCTTCGGGGCAGAGCTGGATGAAGAATGGGGCTTACGCGTATCAACCATGGCCATCGTGGCACCTCCTTGAGAAACGGGCATCCTACCAGTATGAACATTAGTACACAGCCGCTAGATCGGCCGCTCGGGCCGGGCGGCACCAGATTTTGGGCCTCCATGGCCCAAAACCCGAAAAACGCAGCCTGCTAGCACCGAAAAACCACAATATATTGTATCCGATGCCCTCGTGGACACAATATGATGTTGTTTGGCCGGTGAATCTTACTCGCTTCGGCCGGCGCGTCAATGCTATTCCTTGTACGTCGTAACTTGCTATCACACAATAGGTTGTGGCGACTGTTAAATTCAAGCATCGCTAGCGTGAAGGGGGCGTTAAGGCGGAAATGCTCTGAAAAATAAGGCCTTTCGTGACCTTCTTAAGTCGGCGACGATACAGGTGCGGACGCCTCGAAATCTTTCCGAAAATCGCCCGACGGTCCGGCAGCATCCCCACAACCTAGCACGATGAGCGACAGCACGACGTACCGCTGGAACACCTCCGAGGCCGCCGAAGCGTTTGATCGGGCGGCTGAGGTCATTCACCCGTTCTACCTAGCGGTTCAGGAACAAGTTCTAGCGCAACTGCCGTTCGCGGCAAATTCCGCGTTCATTTTCGTGGACTTAGGCGGCGGTTCGGGTCGGCTGGCCGAGCGGGTGCTCGATCGTTTCCCCCGCGCCAGGGCCGTGCTGATCGATCAATCCGAGCCGTTCCTCGCGCTGGCCGAGCAGCGGCTCGAGCGCTTCGGCCCCCGGGCGACCCTCGTTCAGCGCCGGCTGCAAGACGATTGGGCGACAGGTCTGCCCACCGCGCCGCAAGCAATCGTGAGCACGTCGGCCATTCATCATTTGCAGCCGACCGAGAAGCGGACGCTCTTTGGCCGTTGTCGCGAAGCGCTCGACGATGGCGGCGTGTTCATCAACGGAGATGAGTATCGGCCGGCCGACGATAGCGAGTATCGAGTCCTTCTCGAAGAATGGTCGGCGCATATGGTTTCGGCCCTCGAGGCTGGCCGCATTCCCGATTCGTTCCGCCAGACGCTCGACCAGTGGCGCAGCCGCAATATCGAGCATTTCGGCATGCCGAAGAAGAGCGGCGACGACTTCCTCGAGACCATCGCCCAGCAGCGCGAGTATCTGCGCGACGCAGGATTTACTCGCGTGGAAGTAACGTGGGCAGAGAAACTTTGGGCCGTGCTCGTCGCCGGCAAGGACGCTCAGTGACGCGCTACCGTCGCGCCGGCGTGGTATACTGCAGGCAAACCGCCCGGCCGATAACGGACGGCTGAAGGTTTGCTTTTGCCTTGGAAGTTTGGTCCAACCGGCTGCGGTTCACGCCGTGGGTACTCCATTCATACGGCCGTATCGGCTCGACGCGCTGAGCGTGATCATGTTCGCGGCGACGGCACTGGATGCTTGGACGACCTATTTCCTTCTTTCTGGCGGTTTGGGCGTCGAAAAGAACCCGGTGCTGGCCCCATTGGCGCAACACTCGCTGCTCTGGGTGCCCGTCTACCTTTTCACGCCGACACTTCTGGTTCCCGCGATGCCCGACGTCTGCCGCCAAAGTTTCGCGGCGTTTTATCTGGGACTCGGCTTGCTGCTGGGCATCAATAACCTGCGCGGGATCGTCGCCGGGAGCTTCTTCCTTATCGACGGAGTTGGGTTTCCGGCCGTCGTTGCGGCCTGCCTGTTCGTTGGAGCGACGGTGTTCGCCGTCCAATTGTCAACCGCGAGCGCAAGGAAAGCCTCGCTACGCCAGCACTTGGCCGTCGTTGTTGTTTGGACGACGTTCTTTTGCTTTTTTGAGGGGCTGTATTACGTCGCAGGTCGCCATCTGTCGTAGACGCGAACCGTTTCCGCGCGGCGCGGGTCAAATGCTGATCTTCCCCACGCGCACCCGGGTGTAGATGTGGCGTTCGCCCGTCTTTCGGCGGGCGTTTTTGCGGCGGCGGAGTTTTTGGATGACGATCTTGTCGCCCTTTTCGGGACCGATCACCTCGGCGGCGACGGTCGCGCCTTTCACCAGCGGCGAGCCCAGCTTCGTGTCGCCATCTCCGCCGACGGCCAGCACGTTTTCGAACTTAATCTTCTCGCCGGCCGGCACGTCGCGGTAAGCGACGACCACTTCCTGGCCCTCTTCCACGCGGTATTGCCGGCTTCCGTCGCTGATAATCGCATACATGGTTTTGCACCTAGCTTAACTGAATGGTTACCCCGGATCACACGGATGAGCACGGATTGATGGAATGAACAGCATTCTCCTTCATCCGTGCGATCCGTGGTCAAATTTCCGCTTACTGCTCGCGCTCCAGATAGGCCGCGCCCAGGAACACCAGGCCCAAGAACCACAGGCCCATGCCGTTCTCGGCCACGCGTTGGAAATACAATCCGGCGCCACAGCCGGCCAGCCCGATCAGCGCCCAAAACGCCGGCGTCCACAAAAACTTCTTCAGACGTTTGATCATCTCAGTCCCCACTATCATTCACTCCATGATGGTACACATGAACATTAAAACACCCCTCGCGCAAAGGCGCTAAGGGTTCTAAATCTGAACCACGAAGGACACAAAGAGCACGAAGAAAGTTGTGCAATGCGTTGAACAGGCTCCTGTCTTTGTGATCTTCGTATTCCTTGCGGTTGAACGATTCTCCTTAGCGCCTTGGCGTGAGCTCCTCCATTGGTCCCGTAGTCGGCCCACCAATTACTCGATGCCCGTCCGCACTTCGCGGCCGTTGGCGTCGACGCAATCGATTTTGAGATACTCCGGCGAGAGACCCTCGCCCGGGACGACCTGTACCTCGACGTTGTTCTGTTGCTCCAGCTCCACGAGGTCGCGGCGCTTCTTGTTGTTGATGTAGTTGGCGACTTCCTCTTCGACGGTGACCGTGATGCGAGCAACCTGGCCGGTGTGGGCGCACATGAGCAGCTTGCGGACGACCTCGATCGCCATGCTCTCGGCCGATTTTACCACACCCGTGCCTCCGCACGAGGGGCACTCTTTATAAACGCTCCGCTTGATGCTGGGCCGGATCCGCTGCCGCGTCATTTCGATCAGGCCGAAGGGGCTGGTGCGGAGGATCTTGGTGCGGGCCCGGTCGCGTTTTACCGAGTCCCGCAGGGTCCGCTCGACGCCGCGGCGGTTCCGCTCCTTGCGCATATCGATGAAATCGTTAACGATCACGCCGCCCAGGTCGCGGAGCCGCAGCTGCCGGGCGATTTCCCGGGCGGCGATCTGGTTGAGCTGGTAGGCCGATTCCTCGGCCCCGCCGTCGGTGCGGAAGCTGCCGCTATTGACGTCGATGGCCACGAGGGCTTCGGTCTGGTCGATCACGAGCGAGCCGCCGCCCCGCAGGGGGACGTGCCGCTGGTTGATCCGCGTGATTTCCTCGTCCAGGTGGTACTTCTGGAACAACGGCTCGCGGCCCTCGTAAAGCTGCAGCCGGTTGACGTACCGCGGCATGACGATCTGCAGAAACTCCTTGGCCCGCTCGAACGCCTGGGGCTCGTCGATGTAGATCGTGCCGACGTCGCCGGTAAAAATGTCGCGGATGGTGCGGATGATCATGTCGCTTTCTTCGTAGATGTCGACGGGCCCGGAGGTCTTCTTGATCCGCCGCACCATCACCTTCCACAGCCGCAGCAGGTAGGCCAGGTCGCGTTGCAGCTCCTTCTTCGTTCGGTCGGTGCCGGCGGTACGGACGATGAACCCGACGCCCTTGGGCGGGTTCAGCTCGCGCAAGATATCGCGCAGGCGGCGGCGGTCGTCGTCGCTTTCAATTTTTCGCGAGACGCCGATCCGCCCCAGCGCGGGCATCAGCACCACGTACCGGCCCGGGATGCTGATATAGGTCGACAGCGTCGGTCCTTTAGTGCCGATGCCTTCCTTGATGACCTGCACGAGCACCTCGTCTCCGCGTTGGAAAATATCCTGAATGGGCGGCTTGAACCGCGGCCGCACCCCGACGCGCTGCCGGGCCGTTCTGGTGCCGCCGCCCTGCCGCCCACCCCGTTCGCGGCTGGAACTGCGCGAGCCGTTGTCGTCGTCGGAGCGGTCGGGGTCGCGGTCGGGCATTTGGCCGCCGTTGGGCGAAATGGCCTTTCGCGGGTCGTAGCCTCCTTGGCGGAAATACTGCGGCTCCACATCGCTGATGTGCAAAAAGCCGTTCCGCCCCACGCCGAAGTCGACGAACGCCGCCTGAATGCTCGGCTCCAGGTTTACGATCCGTCCCTTGTAGATGTTGCCCACATAATTGTGCTGGCTCGTCCGCTCCAAGTAGAGCTCCTCGAGCACGCCGTCTTCAACGATCGCGATGCGGCATTCTTCCGACTGCGCGACGTTGATCAACATTTCCTGTTTCATGTTTTCCTGTCTTGAATTGATTCATGGTGAATTCGTTTTGCCGTAGGGTGGGGGGGGGGGGGGGGGGCCCGCCACCCCCAAAAAAAGGTGTGGCGCGCCCCCACCACCCACACACACACCA
>CAZHIV010000050.1:0-10718 GCA_964532675.1 uncultured Planctomycetaceae bacterium | reverse complement strand
CGCAAAATGAGCCAGTCCCCGACGGTTCTGGGATAGGCACTAAGCTCGAGTCGGCCCAATTCTTCAGGTGGCCTTTGCGCGGCACCTTTCTCAGGTGCCCGCTTGCTTTGCCGTCGACGCTAGCGGCGCATCTCGGTTGACGGCTGGCCGTGCGATGCCTTACTCTCCCGGCGCGGCCGGCGGTGCCGGTTCTCATCTGAACGTCTCTTTTCAAACAGCTCCGCATGGCAGGTGGTGGCAACCTGTCGCAATGCCGGAGGGAGCGCGTATGCCAGCGAAAACGCGCGTCGTCGTCGCTCGTCGGCTAAACATGGGCCGTGCTATTGCGCTAATCTGTTGCATCGCGCTGTCGGCGGCCGGCTGCGCAACCCAATCCGAGTGGGTGAAGGTGCGAGACACGCCGCGCAATCCGCTGGCCGGCACGCTCGACTTGCTTTCGCCCGGCGGTCCGAAGCCCACGGAGCGCACGATGCAGCTTTTGCGCCGCTACAACCTGGACGGCGAATTGAACGGCGACCGGGCGGCGCTGCTTTCCCAGTTGGCCGAGATTCAGCGTCGCGAGCCCGACCGCGAGCACGAGTATGCCATGGCCGAGATCGCCTACATCGCGGCCACCCAGGCCGAGAAGCTCCAACGCCAACGGGCGTTGGAGTTCTATGGCACGGCGCTAATTCACGCCGACCGGTACTTGTTCGAGCCGGGGGCGGGGGGGGAGGCACAGGGTTACGCCGCCCTGCAAGCGGGCCGCCATGGGGTCGTCGCCTCAACGCTTAACCCGTACGATCCGCAGTTTCGTGGCGCGTCCGATCTGTATAACCAGTCTCTGGAAGGAATGCTGCGGCTCGTGCGCCGGGACGCCGATTTGCGCCCCGGCATGAGGCGCACCGTCAAGACGGCGAACCACACCTGCACGTTTGACGTCGTCATGCACAGCAACGCTTGGCGCGCGTCCGACATCGACCGCCTGGAGTTTGTCAGCGACTACCAGGTGCAGGGCCTCCGCAATCACTATCACGCATACGGCCTGGGCGTGCCTTTGATCGCCGTGCGCCGCAGCGACGCGGGGGCCGATCCGGCGGAGCACTATTACCCGCCGAACGTTTGCTTTCCGTTGACCGCCTTCTTGCGTGTGGACCGCTCGGCGCCCGGCGCCAATCGTGATTGGGCCACAAGTGGGCCCCCCCTGCCCGCCGACGGCGGCGCGCCGCACTTCGTGCTGGAGCTGCACAACCCGCTCGATCGGAAGTCGATCGACGCGGCCGGGCGCAGCGTGCCGCTGGAAGCCGACTTGAGCACGCCGCTGGCGTACTTTCTCAATCAGCCGGAATTTCAGGACGCCGATCTATCGACGCAAGGGCTATTGCGGCCGGGTAAAGCCGAAAAGCTGCAAGGCCTGTACATGCTCGAGCCGTTTGACCCGGACAAGATGCCTGTGGTGATGGTCCACGGCCTGTGGTCGAGCCCAATCACCTGGATGGAAATGTACAACGACCTGCGGAGCGATCCGCTGCTGCGCCAGCACTACCAATTCTGGTTCTACCTGTATCCGACGGGGCAGCCATTCTGGCTCAGCGCGACGCAGATGCGCGAGCACCTGGCCACGATGCGGCGCGAGCTCGATCCCGACCGCGCGTCGCCGGCACTTGACCAGATGGTGCTCGTCGGCCACAGCATGGGCGGACTGGTCTCCAAGATGCAGACGGTCGAGAGCGAGGAAGCCTTCTGGCGGACGATGAGCGAGCGGCCGTTTGCAGCGCTCGACGCCGATCCGGACGATGTCCGCTCGCTGGCGACGATGTTTTACTTCCGGCCGAACCCGTCCGTGCGGCGCGTGGTGACGCTGGGGACGCCGCATCGTGGCAGCGAATTCTCGAACGACATCACGCGCTGGCTCGGCAACAAGCTCATCAAGCTGCCGAAGAAGATGCTGCGGGGTCGCGACCAGCTCTTGGCTCGAAACCCCGGCTACTTCCGGCCCGATGCGCCGTTGGATATCCGAACGAGCATCGATTCTCTTTCGCCAGATTCGCCGCTGCTGCCGGTGTTGTTAACCGCGTCGCCAGGTCCCTGGGTTACGTTCCACAACGTCGTCGGCCACGACCCGGAGGCCGGCTGGAGCGAGTACCTCGTGGGCGAAGGCGATGGCGTCGTTTCGCTCACCAGCGCGCGGCTCGACGAGTTGCGGCAGTTGCGGTCGCAAATCATCGTGCCGGCCGATCACATCAGCGTGCACAGGCATCCGCGGAGCATTCTCGAAGTGCGGCGGGTGCTCTTCGAACAGCTTGCCGAGCTACAGGATTTTCCGCAGGCTTACGGGACACAGGTGGCGAGCGGCCGCTCCGCCGTCACCCCGCCTGCGGACTTTGACGCGCCGATCGAAAGCAGGCCGTCGCGATGGTAATCCGCCTATCGCCGGTCCATCATCGTGCGCAGCGGGCCAGTTCCAGCGACGAGCTGCGGCAGCATGCCTGCGACTTTGTCGCGCGGCGCCCGCTCCAAACCGACCTGGCAGGCCGGTTGCGAAAGGGGGGATTCGGCCGTCCAGCTCGACGAACTTCCGTTCCGGCGGGCTGCGGCGCGGTGGGCCGACGCTCCAGCCGAGCCGTTCGCCTCGCGAGAAGTCGCCGCGTGCGATGTCTCGTCGCAGCCGGCGTCCGACTCGAATGATAGCTCGCCGCGAATGACGGGCACGTTGTCCGGCGCTTCGATGCCGAGGCGAACGGTCTTGCCCTTGGTGCGCAGCACGGTGATGGTGATGCTATCGCCAATACGAATCTTTTCCTGGTACTTCCGTGTTAAGACCAACATTGAAACACTCCCTTGGTTGGTAATGAGAAGAACCGCTCTTATAAAATGATCGCGATCGGTCGCCTTGGGTTCGCGGCCGGCGAGGGTGCCAGCAGCAAGGGGCGATTCGAGATCAAGGCCGCCGTTCCGAACGGCCGCCACGAGTAATACGCACTCGGCGTGCCAAGGTGCGCGGCAATGCGCCGGATAGACTTAAATGGCCAGGCGAAAAGTAGTTAACGCCGCTGGCATCAACGTGGCTTGTACACTATAGCTGGTGAACGGTTTACAAAGCCTTTTGCAAAAGCTGGTCAACAAGTGGCCACAGAGGTTCCACCGAGCGTGCTAGCTGGGCGGCCTTTCGCGGCCGGTTTAGAGCCTATCCCAGAACCGTCTGCGGAGAGTGGGGACAGGCACATTTTGCTCCGAGGACTCCGCATAATGAGCCAGTCCCCGACGGTTCTGGGGATAGGCTCTTATCCCTCGCCGCCGTCGTCCAGCAGCAGCGATTCCTGCAGCAGTTCCACCTCCCGGGCGTCGTGCTGGTCCACGTCGTCGAGCAGCGCGCGCAGCGCGTCGCAGACCGTGTCGAATCTCGGCTCCTCCCATTCCTTGATGTCGTTGAGCTCCGGAATGAGGCGATGCAATCGGGCGCGAAACCGGGCGTGGTCGCCGGCCAGTTGATCGATGCGTCCTTGGAAATGAGGTCGTTCGACTAGGACGTCCGTCATGTAGCCGCCCTCTTCCTCGATCGAGATCACCCGCTCGAAGTGGCGCTGAAACGACTTGATCGTAAACTGCAGGCTGGAAAGCTTGCGCGGCATGCTCACCACCGGTGCCTGCCAGTTAATCGTGACGCGGAGCGCCTGCTTGATGTGCTCCAATACCTGGTGCTCCATGCAGGCGGTGGACGCGGTGGCGTATTTCTGCAGCGCGGGCATTGGTAGTTCCTCCGTACGATCGCGCGACCATGGCGGCAGCAGGTGGTGTGTGCTGGTCAGCGGTGGGCAATATTCTCTGAGTAGAGTCCGCCCAGCGACACTCGATCCTGCGTACCGTGTGAATTCCGAAACAATGCGGGGCGGGAGATGTATCCGCTTCAGAATTGAAGCATCGATGAATTAACCCCGCGGACAAGACAGTGCGTCAATATAACCGGTCGGCGGACGGATTTCACCCCGGGAAAACCGGGCGAGGTGAATATTGCAACTCAATCCCCGCGTGCAACTCGTATGCCAAACAGGGTGTTCACTGCTCCGCGCGGGGCGGGGCGCGACGGCGTTTTTTCTCGGCCGTAGCCCGCTTCTGGCCGAGACGCGCTTCACGGGCGGCTTTCGTGGGGCGAGTTTTTTTGCGTGGCCGCGGTGCTTTTGCCACCGAAAGAATCAAAGTGCGCAATTTGTCTAGACAATCCCCCACATTTCGCGCCTGGTCGCGATAGCGCTGGCTGGCCAACACGAGTTCGCCTCGGTCGTTTATCCGCCGCCGGTAGCGGGCCAGTAAACGGGAGCGGACGTCATCGGGCAGCGATGTGCTTTCTGCCGCCGGCCAGCGGAGCACGGCCTTGGACGCCACCTTGTTGACATTCTGCCCGCCCGGTCCGGAGCTGCGAACGAATGAGAACTTCAGCTCGCGCCGCGGTATGGCGATCTTGGCGTTGATTCGAAGCGTTGAGTCCACGAGCTACCGATTCCCGCCGAGAGGCTGAACTCGCAAGAGGTCCGGCGAACCGCCGAGTAGCTGAACTCGCAAGAGTTCAGCAGAACGTGAGTCGGCTGAATTCTTGCTAGTCCAGCTGCCATTCTAGAGCATTTTCACTAAATGCGTAGCCGTTGTTCCGTCGAATTCAACGCGAGAACTGTGGGACTGTCCGCCACATGTCCGAGCGACCCGCTCTAGCGAGAAACCGCCGCGTGCGCCAGCTCGCTGAACGCAACCTGGGATTGCTCGAGCAATGTCCAATAGTCGCGGTGGTCGATTTCCGGGCCCATCAGTTTGATGTCGAATGCTCCGGCGTATCCCGCCTCCTGCAGCGTCGTGACGATGCGGGCCAGCGGGAGCCGGCCGCAGCCCAGCGGGCAGCGGTCTTGTTCGACGGTGGGCGACATCCGGCGATCGGCCAGGTGCACGACGCCCAGGTGCGGCGCGAGGCGAGCGAGCACGTGGGTGTGCCCGGCACCTAGCGGAAAGTGATACGTGTCGTAGGCCAGCTTCAAAGACTGGCTGCGCATCTCTTCAATCAGCGTCATCACCGAACCGAGATCGGTGAGAAAGCTCCAATCGGCTGCGCAGGCCGCATGCATCGGCTCGATGGCCAGCGGCACTTCGAGGGCTTCGGCGAGCGGCAGGAGCTCGTCCAGTGCGGTGCGAAGCAAGCGGCCGGCGTGGCGATAGGTGTGATTGTTTCGGCCCCCGGCGTAGATGACGAGGCAACCGGCGTCCAGCGCGGCGGCCAGCCGCAGCGCCTCGGCCGCATCCTCGATGCTTTCGTCCAGCGAGCGGCCGTCGCTGCCCGTGAAGCCGCCGGCCCAGGCCAGGTTTGAGACGCGTAGTCCGCTGCCGGCCAGCAAATCGATCACCTGGTCTTCATCCCCGTCTATCAACTTCTGACGCCACACTCCGATCGACTGATAACCGGCTGTTTGGTAATTTTCGACGTCCTCGTCCAACGACCAACGAAAGGTCGTTATCTCGTTCATCGAGAGCAGCGTCATCGATCGTTGTCTCCCCGGAATGGGCCAAGGTTTCGCGACGAGGGGTGAGTATGTTGCATGCGGTCGGACGTGTAAAGCTGGATGCGCCGCAGTGCGCAAATCGCCGGTTTGCGACACGCTAGCATGGACGTGGAGGGCGAAAGGGCATCGCCTCACACAGCATCACACATTGGGGCCGCTGACCCGGCAGAAACGCAGCCGCATCGCGATGACGTAGCTCGAAAACTCCCAACCAGTCGAACGACCGTGCGGTTGAGTGCGAGACCGCGCGCCGGCTCCGCGCGGCGCTTCATTGCGCGTCTCGGATCCAGGCGTAGGACAGTTGCCCATTGCCGCCGCGGCCAGCAGCCGGGGGACGCGTCTTTCTCCAATTGCACCGACGTCGGCGCGGCGCCGCGTATTTGGATAAAACGCTTCAATCCGAGTGGTTTGGTCGACGTTACGGCAATCAGGCGGGATAATCCCCATAGGCGGGTCGCGTATACCCCCGTAGAGTCTATACTTGATCGGACCTAAACTGATCGTAGCGGGCTGATTCCTTTCCCTGCCCGACGGAGAAGTTGCCGTCTTTTTATGGCGTTGTGCCGTCGAGATGGTGCGGTGGCCGCTCACCGGCCGGCTCGTTTCCCGCTCAGTATGACTCGAGCGGGCCTTCCCCGATCCCCGCGGGATCTGTTTGGTGACCGTTGGTTGCCGTTGATAAAAAAGCTACTTGCCGACTGGCATTTTGGAGTTTTTTGGCCGAGGTGGCGGCGCGAGGGAGTAGGTCGCCGCGATTCGTGAGGTGTGCTTGAATGGCGATTCGAATTGTTATCTGCGACGACCATGAAGTGGTCCTCGCCGGCATCAAAGCCCTGCTTGCGGATACCGATATTCGCGTGGTCGGAGAAGCCGCCGACGGCCGCGCGGCGCTAAAGCTTGTCGCCAAGCACCAGCCCGATTTGGTGCTCCTGGACGTCCGCATGCCGGACGGCGACGGACTCGATTGCCTCGCCCGCATCAAGCTCGATTATCCGCAAACGCCGGTGGTCATGTTTAGCGGGTTCGATAACCCGACGTACGTCGCTCGCGCCGTCGCACTCGGCGCCGCCGGGTACCTATCGAAAAGTGCAAGCCGCGACCAGATCATCGCGGGAATTCAAATGGCCGCGGCGGGTGAGCAGATTTGGTCGCGCGAGGAACTGCGTCGCGTGACCGGCGCGCTGGCGGCGCCTCGTTCAGGCAACGAGATCGACGTCCCGCTCACGAAGCGCGAAAATGAAGTCCTCAAGCAACTGGCGTTCGGCCTAACGAACAAGGAAATCGCCCAGTCGCTTGGGATCAGTTACGAGACCGTGAAAGAGCACGTGCAGCATATCCTTCGCAAGATCGGCGTCTCGGACCGCACCCAGGCGGCGGTGTGGGCCGTGCGAAAGAATCTCGTGTAGCACACCCCAGCCCGAAGCGCCAGCGAGGGACGGCTGCATCGATCCCTCGCTGGCGCATCGGGCCGGCGCCGTTCGGCGCAAAAAAAAGCGGGCCTCGAATGAGCCAACACAAATTGGCTCGACACAGCGGTCAGGGGCAAGGCAACCACTGTGCCACTTCGCATTCGAGGCCCCGCGGGCCAGCAAGGTTAAATTGTTGGCGTCGGGGGGGCGAATCGCCCAAAGCCGACGTGCCAACTATTGGCAGTTGTGGTGCCAAACCTTGCCGCGGTATGCTTCGTACCAATTCTTAACCAGGGGCTAAACCCTTGATCAGATTGGCTTTAGTGTGAGACGCAACGCGGCCGCCAATGCGGTTCTTAACCGAATTTATCGTCCGCGTCGCCGCCGGCCGGCGCTTCACGATGGGACACCGAACGTCCGCAGTTGCCGCAGGTTGCTGCACTTTCTCCGAATGGGCGCGATGCCAGACTGACTTACCGCATCGCGCTTCAAAATGAGACGGGCATACGGGGTTCGTGGTTGTAAGTCGCCAAGCTACAATAGGTTCGGTATCGAGAGGACTGCCAAAACGTGGGCCATTTGACGCGGGCCCGGAATTCATCGCATGTCGGTCGCATCTCAACCTGAGACGATTGCGGATGCCCAGCCCGTGGCTAGGCGGCCGCCCGCGGACGCCCGGACCGTGCTGATTAGCATGAACCCTCGGGCCGGTTCGCGGTCGCGTCACCATTGCGTTCAGGCGATGGAGGCGGCCCTGTCGCGCGTCGGGTACGACGTGCAGATGACGAGCGATCTGGCGGAGCTGGCCGGCCTGTCGGAGCAATTAACCAAGGACGGCGACCTGCGCACGGTCGTTGCCGTGGGCGGCGACGGCACGGCCTCCGTAGTCCGCAACCACGTGCCGCTCACCGTTCCTCTGTTGCCGGTGCCGATGGGAACCGAGAATCTCTTGGGACGGCATACCGGCCAGAAAACCGACCCGTCGGCCGTGCTGCGGACCGTTGAAACCGGGGTCACCATCGGGCTCGATTTGGGCCGTGCCAACGGCAAGCATTTTCTGTTGATGATTAGCGCCGGGTTCGACGCCGAAGTGGTTCGCTCGCTGCACGAGAACCGCCGCGGGAACATCCGGCGGACGGCGTACGTCCTGCCGATGCTGCAGGCCATGCGCCGTTATCGCTATCCGGAAATGCAGCTATATTGTGAGGACGGCGCGGCGGCATGCGACCGGCCGCTGCGGTGCAGGTGGTTGTTCGGCTTCAACCTGCCACTGTATGCGCTCGGGTTGCCGATCGCGCCGGACGCCGTGGCAAACGACGGACTACTGGACGTTTGTGCGTTCGAACGCGGCACGGCGTGGAGCATCGTGCGTTACTTGTGGCATGTGAAGCGTGGCCGCCACGCTTCGCTGAAGGACACCAAGATGCTGCGTTGCCGGCGTTTTCGCCTGGAAACGGCGGATGCGCCGAACCTGGCATACCAGTTGGACGGCGACCACGGCGGCGTGTTGCCCGTGGAGGTCGAGGTGCTTCCTGGGGAACTACGGCTGCTCGTGCCGCGCGAGACGGCAACGCGACTAGGATACGCGGTGCCGGCCTGATCGAACACCAAGTCAACGCCGCTCGCGTCTTCGCGAACCCGCAAGCGGTCAAGGAATCGAGTGTTTCGTGCCAAATTATCCTGCGAGAATAGGGTCCTACCGCTGCGGCGGCGGCGAAAAGCTGCTCGTCATCGCCGGGCCGTGCGTCCTCGAGAGCGAATCGCTCACCTTGAGCATCGCGGACCAATTGGCGGATGCCGTCCGCGAGCTGCCGGTGCAACTGGTCTTCAAGGCCTCGTTCGACAAGGCCAATCGCACGAGCCTCGATTCGTTTCGCGGGCCCGGCTTGGTCGAGGGGCTGCGGATACTGCGCCGCGTGAGCGAGGCGACCGGCCTGCCGGTGACGACCGACATTCACGAGTCGCAGCAGGCAGCCGCTGTGGGCGAAGTGTGCACGCTCCTGCAAATCCCGGCCTTCCTGGCGCGGCAGACCGACCTGTTGATCGCCGCGGCCCGCACCGGCAGGGCGATCCACGTGAAAAAGGGCCAGTTCATGGCGCCCGGCGACATGCGGCACGTAGTGAACAAACTCCAGGCCGCCGGCTGCAGCGATATCGTCCTTGGCGAGCGGGGCACTTTTTTCGGCTACGGCCGGCTGGTGAACGACATGCGGGCTATTCCGCAGATGCAAGCTCTGGGCGTCCCCGTGGTCTTCGACGCCACGCACAGCGTGCAGGAGCCCGGCGGACTGGGCAACGCGACCGGCGGCAACCGGGCGATGGTCGAGCCGCTCGCCCGCGCGGCGATGGCGCTCGGCGTCGACGGCCTGTTTTGTGAAACGCATCCGAACCCGGATCAATCGCCGAGCGACGGCGCCAATATGGTGCCGCTCGACGAGTTCGCCCCGATGTTGGGCCGCTTGTTGGAGATCCGCTCGGTCGTGGGCCAGTTGAATCGCGCCGCCACGGCGGTGGCCGGGGTGGAGAGTTGACGTTGTTTCGTTTTTCGATTTCGGATCGCGGATGGCGAACTACCGTTGGGGCGACGTGCGCCGTCGCGCTGACGGTTATCTTGCTTGCCGGATGCGACGTCGGCTCGGGCGTGTCCAGCCGGCCGTCGCCGCAAGCCCGGATGCACCGCCACGACCGCGGCGAAGCGCTGCTCAGCGCGACGGCCACGCAGCTCGCCGATTTGCCCGCGGCCGTCGACACCCAGCTGCGTCCGCCGGCTGTCATTCTCGACGCCAGCAAAAGCGCCAACGGGGCGGACGTGTTTGCGGTCTGCACCGCCAGCCCCAACGATCCGGAAGGGCCCATCAATCTGATCCGGGTGGTTACCGAAAACAGCCGGTTTCGCAGCCTGCGCGTGCGATCGGGCGACATCCTGAAGTACTACATCCTGGAAGACGAGACGATCGACGAGGAGCGCCGCAAGGCGGGCTTTGCTGCGCACCTGGCCATCGATTTCATCGTGAGCCAGGTGATCGACGAAAACATGCTGCTGCTCGAAAAGGGCATCCCGCCGACGATCGTCGATCGCTACATGGAGCCGCTCGTCGCCGATCAGCCGCTCGACGAGAAGCTGCCGCGAGGCATTTTGGTTCCGGCCAAGATTGAAATCTGGCGCAACCTCGACGACCGGCTGATCGAAATCAACCAGAAGCTGGGCCTGTATGCCGAGCGGCGACTGCCGCCCATCGGCTGGCAGCCGAGCCCGGACGAGCACGTGCTATCGCAGATCGTCACCTGGTTGAACCAATGGCTGCGGCAGAGCGAGCCGAAATCGGACTGGCAGCCGGAACCGTTGCTGAAAACGCTCGACCCCGCGCTGCTCGACGATAAATCGCTCGCGCCGTTTCTCTCCGCCGATGCGCTGGCGGCGCAAGCATTCGAGCCGCACGACGGCCGGCTGCTGCAGGAGGCCGTGTGGCACCGCGATATCTCGCGTTGGGCCCAAGGCTCCAACTTCAACGCGGTCGCCCGCGCGACGGCGCTCTTCGATTGGGTCGTGCGCAACGTGCAGCTCGTGGCGGACGACGAGGCGGTGGCCCATCGGCCGTGGGAGGTGTTGCTCTACGGGCGCGGCTCCGCCGCGCAGCGGGCGTGGGTGTTTGCCATGCTCTGCCGACAGCAAGGGCTGGATGTCGTGATGCTGCGGGCGGAGGGCCAAACGGCCGAGGGCGGAGGGCCAAGGGCCGCGGGCGGAGGGCCAAGGGCAGAGGGCGGAGGGCCAAGGGCAGAGGGCGGA
>CAZHIV010000049.1:0-17684 GCA_964532675.1 uncultured Planctomycetaceae bacterium | reverse complement strand
CGGTGGGATCGACGAACGGCACGGAGGCCGTTCCCTACAGGGAGGTTGCTGACAGTGTGTCAAAGGAAGGGTGGCGAGCGCGAGCGGCCGAAAGGTGGCGGCGGGTCGTCAGGCAGGGGTAGTAGCAGGGCTAGCGATGATAGCAAAGCCCGGGAGGAGCGCGAACCCTTTGGGACTTTGCCAGTGAGGCGATTTGCGGAAAAGCTACTTCGAGTACGAAGTTATGGCGGAGCGCCGCATCGAAGCCATCCGCAATCCGGATGTCTAGGGCGAATGGCTAAGATAGGTCGCCACGCCCGCAGCTTCGGCGGCCATGAAAGATGCCGGGAAGCACGGCCACTAAGAGGCTTGGCCATGGCACTCAATAGTCGTAGGGTGTGTCGAGTCCGCGAGACACACCAGAATCCGGCACAATTGGTGTGTCTCGCCAAGCCTCGACACACCCTACTGCTTCGGCGGCCATGAAAGATGCCGGGAAGTACGGCCACTAAGTGAGGTGGTCATGGCACTCAATAGCTGGCAGGCCAGCGACTAAGAGCCTATCCCAGAACCGTCTGCGGAGAGGGGGACAGGCACATTTTGCTCCGAAGACTCCGCAAAATGAGCCAGTCCCCGACGGTTCGGGGATAGGCTCTAAAGCGACGCCACCGGCTCGGTGCGGGCGACTTCGATGGCGATGTCGAGCACTTCGTCGCGCTGGCCGCCGGCGACGGCGCGACCTGTGGCCGCATTGGCCGTCGACTCGGGGTCGATGTTCGTGGCGCTGCGGTCGCCCGCCTGCGGGGCATAGCCGGCCACATACGACCCCATTACCGAGGAGCCCTCGTCGGAGGCCACCGACTTAGCACGACGCGCATCGATATCGGGAGTTATTCCGACGTTGCTGATCGGGTGGCCTAGAGGGGAGAAAAATCGGGCCGTGGTCAGCCGGGCACCGGCGCCACTCTTACCCAGCGGGAAGATACCTTGCACGGAACCTTTTCCATAGGAACGCATGCCGACGACCTTGCCGCGGCCGGCGTCTTGGATGGCGCCGGCGAAAATCTCGCTTGCGCTGGCGCTGTCGCCGTCGATCAACACCACCAGCGGCACGCGCCACGTGCCGGCGCGGTGGGCGCGGTAGCTGAAGTTTTCCTGCTCGCTGCGGCCGCGGGTGGAAACGATGCCGCCTTCGGCGATGAACTTATCGGCCACCTCGACGCTGGCCGTGAGCAAGCCGCCCGGGTTGCCCCGCAGGTCGATGATGAGGCTTCGCATGCCCTGGCCGTGCAGGTCCCACAGCGCCTGTTCCAAATCGGCGGAGGTCGATTTCTGGAAGGCGGGGATCCGCAAATAGGCCACGCCGGACGCCGGGTCGAGAATCTTCACGTCCTCGAGACTCGGCACGTCGACGCTGGCGCGGCGGATGCTCAGCACGCGGGGCGCCTCGCCGGGCGTGGCCACGGTGACGCGAACCACGCTGCCCTCGGCACCGGTAAGCAGCGAAGCCGCCTCGTCGGTCGACAGCGACTGGGTGGGCGTGCCGTCGACGGT
Organism: uncultured Planctomycetaceae bacterium; assembly: GCA_964532675.1. Lineage (GTDB taxonomy): Bacteria > Planctomycetota > Planctomycetia > Pirellulales > Lacipirellulaceae > JABDGM01. Next base: position 16,151 of record CAZHIV010000049.1, on the reverse strand, counting down.
AGTAATCCGATCGGCGGCGCGGATGCCGGCCTTCTCGGCCGGGCTGCGCGGTATGACGCGGACGATCAACAGGGCCCCCTCGTCGGACTTCAGCTCGACGCCAAGCCCGACGAAGTTGCCTTCGATCTGCGAGTAAATGTCGCGGAGCTGATCGGCGGTGAGGTAAGCGGAGTAGTGGTCCAGCCCTCCGGCGGCGGCGGCGGTGAACTCCATCAGAGCGGCCGTCTCGCTAAGCCCGATGCGCTGCCGCGCGAGGCGTGCGGCCTGGCTGGCGATGGCCTGAGCGTCGCGCGAGGATTGGATCGAGTAGCGCACCGGCAGCTTCTTGAGCTCGTCGCGAAGCTGTTCGAGCTGCTGCGGCCGAACGCGGATGCCGTGCATCCGCAGAAACGTTTCGTCGGCCAGCGCGATATCCATAGCCGCGGCGCCGCGGCGGCTGATGTCCTGCCACGGCGGGGCGGTGTAGTAGTGGGCTTCAATCTTGGTCAACAGATCGCCGTACAGCTCCAAAGCCTGCGTCGGTCGGAGCGTGCGGAGCGAATCCTGGAAGCTGCGGTCGTCGTACCGCTGCTGCAGACTGTAGTGGAGCCGGGCAACGTCGAAGCGGGCCTGCAGCGCCGTATCCTGCGGATGCTCGTGCAGCGCCGCTTCGTAATGGCTGAGGGCCTCGCCCCAGCGGCCGGTGAGCTCCAGCAGGCGGCCTTTTTCCAGCAGCTTGCCGATTACCGCCGGCAGGGCGTCGGCGGCCACCGAAACCTGGCCGGCCGACGGAATCCTCGGCGAAACGAAAGTTTGAGCAGAAAGGCCGGCAGCCTGGACCGCCAGGACGGCAAATGCGGTCCACTGGAAAACACATCGCGAGACGGCAGGAACCCAATTTGGCATGGAGTCGTTCCGTGTCTGAAGGTTGGGCGCCCGCCGTGTTCAAGCCGAAGTTTCAGACTTCCGTTCGCTCTGTGGCTTGGGGGCCAACAGAATATAGAACACGAAACGGGCGCGGTCAAAAGTTGGAAGGCGTACTTTTTTGCCGCCCGCGCGTCACCCAACCGTAGTCTCGATACAAGCCGCGCCAACCGAGCCTCGCAGCGCCGATTGCCCGAAGAACAACGCCAAAACCGCCCGCCGCGGTTTTAACGAGCGGCGCTGCTTGAAGGGTTATGACTGCTCGGACGGCTCACGAATCCCAACCGTCGCAGTCAGCCCAAGCGGCACAACCGATCATGGATGTCGATTGGTGCGTTGTCAAGCAGTTTGGCAGCAAAGCGATCAAACCGAGACCGGTACGCCAGACCACATCCGTGAGCGTACGCGTCGGCAAATGTGCCCTCCATGATCCTGGAGCAGCGACATCTTGTCACGTAGATGCCGGTCCGTCGTAGGACCGGCCAACGAAGAAGTTTTCACCATCCACTACGCTGACGAGGTGCGACATGTTTGCCAAGTCGCAAAATAATCCTGCTCCACCGCTCATAGCCGGAGGGCTACGCCCTCCGGTCCGGACCGCGTAGCGGTCCGGCTATTGGAGAAGTCGGGGTCGCCGTTGTGGGCGCGCAAAAAAAGCCGCCCCTTTGCAGGCTCAGCCACGGGATGAGGGGGGACGGTGGCCCGGGCCGCGCGTTGAAAGGGACGGCGGGAGGTGCTATTGTGGCCCGCGATCCCTGACCGCGCGCCACGAATAGCAGGAGCGACGGCGGGTTGGAGGTGCGGGAGGGCCGCCGCCGCTCGGGGTAGTTCGCTAATTTGTCTTACGGAGCGGGCGCCGGCGGGGTTCATTTGGATTTCCTCCGCCGGGGCATTTTGTCGGAACAGCGATGAATTTTCCCAAAATCGAGCGTGCCCTCGTAAGCGTGAGCGATAAGTCGGGGCTCGCCGAATTAGCCCGGGGGCTGGCGGCGGCCGGGGTGGAAATCTTCGCCAGCGGGGGCTCACGGCGGCATCTCGAGGAGGCCGGCATCCGGGTTCGGGAAGTCGCCGCCTACACCGGCTTTCCGGAGATGATGGACGGCCGCATCAAGACGCTGCACCCCAAGATCCACGGCGGCATCCTGGCGCGCCGCGACCGGCCCGACGACATGGCCGCCATCGCCCAGCAGGGCATCGTGCCGTTCGAGCTGGTGGTGGTGAACCTGTACCCGTTTCAGCAAACGATCGCGCGGGAGGGGGTATCCGTGGACGAATCGATCGAGCAGATCGACATCGGCGGACCGACCCTGATTCGCGCCGCGGCGAAGAACCACCAGTTCGTCACGATCGCCTGTGGGCCGTCGCAGTATGGGCGCATCCTGGAACAGGTGCGAGCGACCGGGGCGACCACGACGGAGCTTCGCCGCGAATTGGCGGGTGCGGCCTTTGCGCACACGGCCGACTACGACGCGGCGATCGCAGCCTATTTCTCGCAATTGAGCCGCGGAGCGGATGGAGAGTTTCCGTCGGCGGCCGCGATCGCGCTGCGTCGGCGCGCCGCGTTGCGGTATGGCGAGAATCCGCATCAGCAAGCGGCGCTGTACGAAACGGCGGACGCAGCGAACGGCTCGCTCGTGCGCGCCGAGAAATTGCACGGCAAGGAGCTTTCGTACAATAACCTGCTGGACCTCGATTGCGCGCTCTCCGCGGCGCGGTCGCTGCCGGTGCCCGGCGTCGCGGTTCTCAAGCACAATAACCCGTGCGGCGCGGCCACCGCCGCAACGCTTGGCGAAGCGATGCGGCGCGCATGGGCGGGCGATCCGCTCAGCGCGTTCGGCTCGGTGCTGGGTTTCAACGCGCCGGTGGATGCCGCCGCGGCGGAGTTTCTCGCCGAGCCGGATCGGTTCGTGGAGGCGATCGTCGCGCCAGATTTCACGCCGGAAGCATTCGAAGTCCTCACCACAAAGCCAAAATGGAAGGCGAACGTGCGTCTGCTGAAAGTGGGCGACGCTCGGCCGGCGCGCGGCCAGCGCGAATTCCGGCAAATCAGCGGCGGGATGCTTTGCCAGACGGCCGACGATCGGCCGGACGACGAAGCCGAATGGGAAGTCGTGACGAGCACCGAGCCGAGCGAATCGCAGCGCGTCGATTTGCGGTTCGCCTGGGCCGTTTGCCGGCACGTGAAATCCAATGCCATCGTGCTCGTGGAGGAGCAGTCGCTGGTCGGCGTGGGCGCCGGGCAGATGAGCCGCGTCGACGCGGTGCAGATCGCGATCGAGAAGGCCGGCGAGCGAGCGCAGGGCGCCGTGCTCGCCTCGGACGCCTTCTTCCCGTTCGACGATTCGATCCACCAGGCCGCGGCGGCGGGCATCAAAGCGGTGATCCAGCCGGGCGGCTCGCGACGCGACGACGAGGTCATCGCGGCCTGCAACCGGCACGGCCTGGCGATGATCTTCACCGGCCGGCGGCACTTCCGGCATTAGGCGCCGAGCGGCCGGTTGCTGTCGAAATGGCTTTCGCGCAGAATAGAAGGTTTGCGGTGAAGCTGCAGGGCCCCTTCGCAGCGTCGGCGTTGCGCACGGTCTAGTTTCTTTGCTCTTCCTGGGTAAGCAAGCGCGCGGCGCGAACGCATCCTCAAGTGGTGTGGCGGATTCGATGGGTGATGTGACGTTGCGAATTCTGGACGGGGCGGATCGTGGCCGCGTCTACGAACACCTGCCGACGCCGGTCACCATCGGCCGCGAGGAGGGGAACACGGTGCAGCTCAACGACGAGCGGATCAGCCGGTTCCACATCAAGATCCAGGAGGACATGGGCAAGCTGGTGCTCACCGATCTGGAAAGCACCAACGGCACGCGCGTCAACGGCGAGGACGTGCAGCTCCGCATCCTACGCTACGGCGACGTGATCTCCGTCGGCCGCAGCGTATTGCTGTACGGCACGAAGGAGCAGATCGTCGGCCGGCTCGATGAACTGCGGGAGGACGGGCTGAAAATGACGGGGGAGCTCGACGCCTCGCAGATGTCGCAGCAGCTCGATCCGAGCTCAATGGATTTCGAGGTTCGGTGGGGCGCGTCGGAGAACCTGCACAGCACGCTGCACATCCCGGTAGCGCCGGAGCTGCCCGACGGCTTGAGCCCCGGGCAGGCGGCACAGCTTTCGGAGATCTTCGAGTTCATGCACCTGCAAAGCCGCACGCTGGTGCAGTCGGTGACGCTGCCCGAAGGCGCATCGAACGTCAAACTCGACCTGTCGCGGTGGCAGCAGCTGCTCGACTTGCAGTCCCAGTTGGCCGAGTACCTGCGAAAGATCGGCGAGCCGGGCGGAGAGTAAGGCCGCGAATTTGCGGTGATCGACGCAAGTTAAGCAACGCCCACTCAGGCGGAGACGTGCGCGGCGGCCGGCTGGGGCGCTCGATGCCGCGGCCAATGCGCTTTCGCCCAGCGGGTCCAGCGGACCGCTTGCGAACGCCACGAATCGAGCGGCGTGTAGGTGAGTCGATAGGTGGACTCGACTCGCGTGCGGAGGCGTCGCTTGTGCTCGCGATCGCCGGGGCCGAAGTCAATCGTGCGATCGCCTCGCGCGATGCTGTCCTCGATCCATTTGAGCAGCAGCGCGGAGCCGTAACCGTGTTCGCCTACGGACGCGTCGTAGCCCATTCGCAGGCAGAAAATGCGGCCGTCGTGAACATAGTTATAGAGAAACGCCACGGGGCGGGAGTCGACGCGCAGTATGCTGATACCCACCATGCCCAGGCGAGCGGCGGCGGCGTGGGCGTCGCGGTAGAAATCGCGCAGGCCGTCGTGCGTCAACGTGTTGCCGTTGGAGACGGACGATTGCCAACTGGCCGCCGCGATTTGCTCGCACATATCGTAGAGATCCCAGCGCGGGTCGCCGTCGCCCTCGCTGTAGGGCGCCGGCCGATGGCGGACAAACTCGGCGCCTTGATCGTCAATCACATGACGCAACTGCCGTTTGAATTGGCTTCGCAAGGATCGCGACTTGTTCTTCAAGTAAGTGTTCCAATCCCCCGGCAAATCCACGAACGAGGTGGATTGATACGGCTTAACCTCGGTGAGCAGGCCCGCGACGCGCAGGGCCCGGGCCGACTTGCCGCCTTGCGTGGCGTCGTCGGGAACCCAGCGGAGCTCGATCATGTCCCAGTCGCGCGGCGTGCGGCGAAGGTGCTGCATCGCGGCCAGCATCGTGGCGGAGGGGTTGGGACCGATCGGGCCGTACCAGGTGCCCCAGTTGTCGAGCGGGTAGGTCAGCACGCGAACCGTGCTCAACCGGTACTTCTCCCTGCGCACACACAGCGGGAGGATGCCCAGCGGCTCGCCTGCCGCGTAAGGAATCAGCACGCGCAATTTTTGTCCATCGCCAAAGTGACGCCAACTCGTCTCCAGCCAATCGAGCGTATGGAAAAAACTCGCATTGGGCGTGGCTTGAAACAGCGAGTTCCACAACAGGCGGTACTGCGAAAGCTCTTCGATGTCGTTGATTTCGATAACGTCGACCATGAAAGAGTGCGGCGGCGGGGTGGCGGAAAAGATTCGGCGAGAAGAGGAGCGGAGCTAGCCGCAACGAGCATGCCGGCCGGGGGCGCTTTCGCAAACGCGCAGAAAATGGCGAGATTCGGGCCGATTTCCAGGGCGGAGGATGGGAGCTTCCAGTCGGGCGGCGTGGCAAGCGTTGCCGAAACGCAACGCTAAGCCGCGAGCGGCGGGGGCGGCGTTTACAAAACGCAACGTCTCGATTACTCGCGCATCGGTCGGCTGGTAAACTAACCTGCGTGTCCGCATCCGCCCCACAAGAGGTGATCGAACGCATTCACGCTTCCGGCCGTCGGCTCGTGCTGTCGGTCACCGGCGGGGGCAGCGGCGCGATGGCCGCGCTGCTGGGGGTGCCGGGCGCTTCGGCCACGGTGCTCGAAGCGGTCGTTCCCTATGCGGCGGCGGCGCTCGAAGAGTGGCTCGGCGGGCCGCCCAATCAATACTGCAGCGAGCGGACCGCGCGGGCGATAGCGATGGCGGCGTTCGAGCGGGCCCGCAGACTTGTGGATGGCGACCCCCGCACGCTGCGCGGCATCGGGGCGACGGCCAGCCTGGCGACAACCCGCCCAAAGCGCGGCGCGCATCGCATCCACGTCGCGTGGCAATCGGCCGATGTCACGACCGTTGCCTCCTGCGAACTGACGAAAGGCGAGCGAACGCGGACTGAGGAAGAACATGTTGCGACGCACTTCGTCCTGGATGCCGTGGCAGAAGCTTGCGGCGTCGGAGCGCCGCCGTTGCTCGAGGCATCGCTGCACGACGGCGTCGTACGCCGCATTCAGCAAGCGCCGGCGCCGTGGACGCAGCTCCTGTTGGGCGAAAGGGAGTCGCTGTTCGTGGCCGATGACGAAGGCGATGCGCTCGCTTCCGGGTTGATCCTGTTTCCAGGTGCATTCAACCCGCTCCACGCGGGGCACGAGCGGATGGCCGCGTTGGCGGCGGCCCGCTACGGCGCACCGGTGACCTTTGAAATTTCGATCATCAACGTCGACAAGCCGCCGCTGGACTTCATCGAGATGGCCGACCGAGTGGAGGCGTTGGCCGGCCGGCGGGTGATGTTGACGCGGGCGGCGACGTTCGTCGAAAAAGCACGACTCGCGCCAAGCAGTGTATTCGTCGTCGGGGTCGACACGCTGCTGCGGATCGCCGAACCAAAATATTACGGCGGCGAAGCGACGCGGCGCGACGAGGCCGTCGCGGCGATCGCCGAACAGGGTTGCCGGTTTCTCGTGTTCGGGCGCGCGCTGGGAGGCCGGTTCCAGGCGCTCGACGATCTTAACCTGCCGGCGCCGCTGCGGGCGCTTTGCGATGAGGTTTCCGAGGCGGAGTTTCGCGCGGATGTTTCGTCGACGGAGCTGCGCGAGGGTTAGTGGTGCACGGGCTTGGAGCTTAGCTAAACCGCATGCGGCGAATAAGCGAGTTGGCGATGGCGGGCGATTGCTCGTATGCGGGGTGAACTTTATACTCTAGTTTGATTCGCCAAGCCCAAGTTCATTTCGTGTCGTTTGCATCATTCGCCAATGTCTACCGGCAAATCGTCAACCGGGCAGCCGCCGTACTTCGTGGGCATCGACGTAGGCGGCACGAACATCAAGCTGGGCCTGATCGACGACGCCGGCCGGGCGCTGGCGTATCACTCGATGCGCACCGAGCAGGACAAGGGCGCGGAACACGCCTGCGAACGGATGGCGGCGGCCGTGTGCGAGCTCATGAAGAAAGCGGGCGTTGCGGCCGACCAGGTGGTCCGCGCCGGCATTGCCACGCCGGGGCCGATGGACATTCCCGGCGGCATGATCCTGCGGCCCGGCAACCTGCCCGGCTGGTGGGATTTTCCGATACGCGAGCGGGTGAGCCACCATCTGGGTCTGCCCGTGGCGTTTGCGAACGACGCCAACGCGGCGGCCTACGGCGAGTATTGGCGCGGCGCCGGCGAGAAGTATCACAGCCTCGTGCTGCTGACGCTCGGCACGGGCATCGGCGGCGGGATCATCATCGGCGATACGCTGGTGGAGGGCGAGCATAGCTGCGGCAGCGAGTGCGGCCATATCCTCGTGAACCCGGCCGATGATGCGCCGATGGATTCGCTCGGCAAGCGCGGCTCGCTGGAAAGCTACGCCAACGCCAGCGCGGTCGTCGAGCGGGCGCTGCGGGCGCTGGCCAACGTCAGCGATACGCCGCTGGCGAAGCGCGTCGCGGCGCGCGAAACGATCACGCCCCGCATCATCGCCCAGGAGGCCGAGCGGGGCGACCAGGTGGCGCGCCAGGTCATCATGGAGACGGGCTACTGGCTGGCAATCGGCATCGTGTCGCTGATCCACACGATCGACCCAGACGCGGTGGTGCTGGGCGGGGCGATGACGTTCGGCGGCGACGACAGCCCGCTGGGCCGCGAGTTCCTGCAAACCATCCGCGACGAGGTCCGCCCGCGGCTCTTGGAGCCGCTGCGCGAGGCGGTCAAAATCGAATTTGCCTCGCTCGGCGGCGACGCCGGCTACATCGGCGCGGCGGGCTTGGCAAGGCTCGAGCATCGCAAGGCGCGGTAGGGCGAACGTGGTAAAAAACAGAAGAACGTCCTCACGCAGAGGCGCTGAGCTCGCAGAGGGGAAGGAACACCAATCGACACTAGGCTTCGTCTCAAAACTCCCTCCCCGCCACGGGGGAGGGTTGGGGAGGAGCTAATTCCGCGGCGAATTATCACCCTCCCCCAACCCCTCCCATCAAGGGAGGGGAGTTTTGGGACAAAGCCTAATCTTCGCCAATCGTCATTAGCGCCGATTAGTGTGAATTAGCGTTCCTAACAGAGGTTCTCCCTGTCCTTTTATATTGGTCGTCTCTGCGTTCTCTGCGCCTCTGCGTGAGATTGAAATCGTTTTGGTAGGTAAGTAGTGATTACTCAATTCCCCGGTCGCGCGCAGCGGTGGCAGCTTCGCAGCCGCACTTTGAGTCTGCCGCGGCGGCCGCTGGTGATGGGGATTGTCAACGTCACGCCGGACAGCTTTTCGGACGGCGGGCAGTTTCTCGATGCGGATGCGGCGGTGGCGCATGCGCTGCAATTGGTCGCCGACGGGGCGGATTTGCTCGACATCGGCGGCGAAAGCACGCGGCCCTATTCGGAGCCGGTCGATGCGGACGAAGAAATGCGGCGCGTGCTGCCGGTGGTCGAGCAGCTTGCGCGCCACGTCAACGTTCCCGTTTCGGTCGACACGAGCAAGGCCGCGGTGGCCCGGGCGGCGATTGGAGCGGGCGCGGAGATCATCAACGACGTCACCGGCCTGGCAGGCGACCCGGACATGGTGCGCGTCGCGCTGGAGACGTCGGCCGGCGTGTGCGCGATGCACATGCAGGGCACGCCGCAGACGATGCAAGACGAGCCGACGTACGGCGACGTGGTGGCCGAGGTGCGCGAGTACCTGCGCGAGCGGCGCGATGCGCTGGTGGCGGCCGGCATCGCGCGGGAGCGGATCTGCCTCGATCCGGGCATCGGCTTCGGCAAGACGCAAGAGCACAACATCGCGCTCATGGCCCATTGCCGCGAGCTGCACGCGCTCGGCTGCCCGATATTGGTGGGGCACTCGCGCAAGGGTTTTCTGGCGAAGCTGATCGGCGACAAGGAGGCGGACCGCACGAGCGCGACGGTCGGCGCCGCGCTGACCCTCGCGGTGCAAGGCGTGCAGATCGTGCGCGTGCACGACGTGCGGGCGGTGCGCGAAGCGCTGGCGGCGTTCGAGGGAACGGGCGGCTTCCATCCGTAGGTCGGGCTGTGCCTGACGGGGGAAATCGTCAGGCATAGCCTGACCTACGCGGGGAAGCCAACATTGACCGAAGTGCTGATTTTGCCGATACTTGAGGCATGGCTGTGGCTTCTGAGATGAGTCTCGACAAATACTGCGCGGATGTTGCCGCGTGCGCCCGACGGGCCGCGACGCGCCTGGGAAACACACCCACGAGCGTCAAGGACCAGTGGCTGCGGCGGTCGGCGGAGTTGCTGCGCGAACGGGTGGAGCAAGTCTGCGAGGCCAATGCGCGGGACCTGGCGGCGGCGGCGGGATATGGATTGAACGACGCGCAGGTCGATCGGCTGCGGCTAAGCCGCAAGCGGGTGGAGGAGATCGCGGCGGGATTGGAGCAGATTGCGGAGTTGCCGGACCCGATTGGCGAGGTGATTCGCTCGACGAAGCGGCCGAACGGGCTGCGGATCGACAAGGTGCGCGTGCCGCTGGGCGTGGTGTTTTTCATCTACGAGTCGCGGCCGAACGTGACGGCCGACGCGGCGGCGATCTGCGTGAAGAGCGGCAACGCGGTGATCCTGCGCGGCGGCAAGGAGGCGTTCCACTCCAGCCAGGCGATCGTGGACGTGCTGAGCGAGGTGGTCGACGAGGTCGGGTTGCCGGCCGACGTCGCGCAGCTTGTGAGCACGACGGACCGGGCAGCGGTGGGAAAGTTTTTGGCCATGCCGCAGTACATCGACCTGGCCATTCCGCGCGGCGGCGAGGGGCTGATTCGCCGGGTGGCAGCGGAGGCGAAGATGCCGGTCATCAAGCATTTCACGGGCAATTGCCACGTGTACGTCGACGCGGCGGCCGATCTCGACATGGCCCGCGAGATTGTTGTGAACAGCAAGTGCCAGAGGCTTGGCGTGTGCAACGCGGCGGAGTCGCTCGTGGTGCATGCCGACGTGGCGGGCGAGTTTCTGCCGGCCATCGGGCGGCTGCTGGCCGAGCAGGGCATCGAGATTCGCGGCGACGAGCAGACGTGCGAATTGATCCCGGAAGCTAAACCGGCGAGCGATGACGATTACGCCGCGGAGTTTCTGGGCCCGGTGATTTCGTCGCGCGTCGTCGGCTCGCTGGACGAGGCGATCGAGCACATTAACCGGTACGGCTCGCAGCACACGGATGCGATCGTGTCGGGCGACGCCGAGGCGTCGCGTGAGTTCGCCCAGCGCGTCGACAGCTCGGCCGTGATGATCAATGCCAGCACGCGCTTCAACGACGGCGGCCAGTTCGGCCTGGGCGCAGAGATCGGCATTAGCACCGATAAGTTCCACGCGCGTGGGCCCTGCGGACTCGAGGAGCTGACGAGCTACAAGTACGTGGTGTACGGGGAAGGACAGATTCGTGAGTAGGTGAGTAAGTGAGTAATTGAGTAAGAGTAGATTTTTTTGCCCAGTTACGTACTCACCTACTCACTTACTCACCTTCTGCAAGGAGGCAGCATGAGTGGCGACGTTCTCAGCCAGGCGGAAGTTGAAAGTCTGCTCACCGCGATGGATGGGCGCGAGGGCGACGTGATCGCGGACGCGGCGACGAGCCGCATCAAGCACCGCGACAAAATCTCGCCCTACGACTTCAAGCGGCCCGAGCGCGTGGGCAAGGAGCAGATGCGCTCGCTGCAGACGATGCACGAAGGGTTCGGCCGGAATTACGGGGCCGCCCTATCTGCCCTGCTGCGCACGATCGTTGAGCTGAAGCTCACGAGCGTCGACCAGCTCACGTACAGCGAGTTCGTGTTCAGCCTGGAGAACCCGACGTGCTTCAATCTGATCAACGCCGCGCCGCTGGAAGGGCAGTTGATCCTGGACATCAACCTCTCGCTCTTGTTTCCGATCATCGACCGGCTCCTGGGCGGCGGCAGCGACGCGGCCCCGCCGGCCCGCCGGCCGCTCACGGAGATCGAGCTGCGGCTCGTCGCGCGGATCACCGACTTGTTCTGCAAGGAGATGAAGCACGCGTGGGAGAACGTGCTCGAAATGGACCTGTCGATCGATCGGGTGGAGAGCAACCCGCAGCTAGTTCAGATCGTGCCGCCGAACGAAGTCGTGGTGCTGATCAGCTTCGAGCTGACGATCGGCGAGGCTCGCGGCATGATGAACCTGTGCCTCCCCTTCAACGCGATCGAGCGGATCAGCACGCGGCTTTCGTCGAATAGCTGGGTCAGCTACGGCAAGAAAACGGCGACGCCCGAAAACATCGAGCGAATCAGCAGCCGGCTGAAGGGGGCGCAGGTCGAGCTGGTGGTCGACCTGGCGGAGACGAGCATCTCGACGGCCGATCTCATCGGGCTGCGGGTGGGCGACATCATTGCCACGGAGAAAGACGTGCAGCGGCCGCTGGTAGTGTCGGTCGAGGGCCGGCCGAAGTTTCACGCGCAGCCGGGGGCGTTCAAAGGCCGAAAGGCGTTTCAGGTGATCGGGATGATCGGGCAGTAAGGGTTCAAGCTAAACCACAAGCGGTGGGTGTCACGGCGCGCCGGCAGCGGGTTGGGTCCGAGCTGGTGGGGGAAGGGCCTGTTCCAGGACGCCGCGGGCGCGGGGCCACACGAGCAGCGCTTCAATAACCATCCACACCTGCAATACGATCGTCGCGGCGGCCACGAGCACCAGCGGCCAGTTCCGCTCGCCGATCCAATCGGGCAGCTTCGCCAGCATGGCCCAGGCCGGCATGACGAGCATGAACACCGCCGGCAGCACCACGAACCAAACCGGCTTGCGGCGCCGCCAGAGCCAGAAGCAGATCACAAGGAAGGCCAGCCCGCCCAGCAGCTGATTGGTGGCGCCGAACATGGGCCAGAGGATCTGCCCGCCCGTGCCGATGGTATCCCACCGCCAGGTTTGACCGGGCATCGGCGGCAAGGCCATGGCGAATGCGCTGATGGCGGCCAGAAATGTCGCGCCGTAGCTCGTTTTCGTGATTCCGGTCAGCGGCCTGAGCGCCGGCAGCGCGGATTCGCCGGCAATGCTCAGCTCTTGAATCACGTAGCGTTGCAGGCGCATGGCCGTGTCGAGCGTGGTGCCGGCGAACGAGGCGACCATCACTCCCATGATGGCCACGGCCATCGTGTGGTTGATCCCGTAGGCTTCCAGGAAATTGGCGGCCCCCACGACGAACGCGCCGACCTTCACGCCCAAGCCGGCGTCCGCGGCCCGCCAGTCGCCGTAGATCTGCTGCCACAAGTCGGTGCCTGTGAGCCCGCTCCAAGCGGGGTGTCCGGGCCAGCCGAGTCCGATGCCGGCGGACACGGCCAGGATGACAAGCACCGCCAGGAAGCCCTCGGTCAGCATGGAACCATAGCCGACAAGCTGCGCGTCGGTCTCGCGGGCCAACTGCTTGCTCGACGTGCCGGAGCTGACGAGGCAGTGGAACCCGGAGATCGCTCCGCAGGCAACAGTGATGAATAGAAACGGCCAGATGGGCGGCGCGTTTAGCGGATGCAGGTTCACCATCGGCGCGACCATCTCGACGGGCCGGCCCTCGGCGTCGCCCATCAGGCCCACCCAGCCGATGCCAAAGACGATCAGCCCCAAGATGGAAATGAGCTGCAGGGCGTTGATGTAATCTCGCGGCTGCAACAGCAGCCAAACGGGCAATACGCTCGCCACGTAGCAGTAGGCGAGCAGCACGGCCACCCATGCCCAAATGGGCCAGCTCGCCAGCCAGGCGTTGGCGTCGCGAATCCAGGCGCCCAGCGCGCCGCCCTCCCACGCCAGGCCGGGGCAGGCCGCGCCGAACCAAACGGTCAGATACATCAGCGCCAGCGCGAGGATGCTGGGCACGAGCAGCCCCACGCCCTTGCGGTGCAGCCAGAGGCCGATGCCCAAGGCGATGGGGATTTGCAGCCAGACGGCCAGCACGCTTTCGGGAAACATGCGGAACACGCTGGCGATCACCAGGCCGAAAATGGCCAGCACGATCCATAACGCCATCACCAGCACGACGAGAAACAGGATACGCAGCCGCGGGCCGATGACGCGGCCGGCGATGTCGCCGACCGTTTGCCCCTGGTTTCGCAGCGACACGACGAGCGAGCCCAGGTCGTGGACGGCGCCGATAAAAATCGAACCCAGCACGACCCACAGCAGGGCCGGCAGCCAGCCCCACATGATCGCGATGGCCGGGCCGACGATCGGCCCGGTGCCGGCGATGCTCGTGAAGTGATGGCCGAAGACGACCTCTCGTCGGGTGGGCACGAAATCGACGTCGTCTCGCAGTTGCCGGCTGGGAACCTCGGCGGCCGGATCAAGCTGAAAAACGCGCCGCGCCAACCACCGCCCGTAAGTGTGGTAGGCGATGATAAAACCGACAAACGAGCCGACGGCGACGAGAAAGGTGAACATCGCGGCGTCAAGAAGTTCGAAAAGCCAACCGAAGCAGCGCGGCAAGACCGTATTTCATCATATCAGCGTTCGGCTGTCGGCGGCAACGTGGCGTCGTTGGTTTACTCCGCCCCGGCGTTCGGCATATAATGCCGCGATTTGACATGACGGATCCTGAGCATCGGAAGCGAGGCGACGTTGGCAGAGCAAGTAATCATCATCGGCAGCGGGCCGGCCGGGTGGTCGGCTGCCATTTACGCGGCGCGGGCGGAGCTCAAGCCGCTCGTGTTCGAGGGCGCGATCACCGAGGAGAACCGGCTGAACGGCACGTTGCCGCTGGGCCAGCTCGCGCTGACGACCGAGGTGGAGAACTACGCCGGCTTCCCGGCGGGCGATTTGAAGACGTTCCTGGAAACGGCGATCGCCCCCGAGCGGTTCCAGTATATGAACGTCGTGGAGGAAAAGCACGCCGTCACCGGGCCCGAGCTGATGGAGCTCATGCGGCAGCAGGCCTTCAACTTCGGTACGCGTATAATTACCGACGACGTGGTCGAGGTCGATTTGCAGCGGCGGCCGTTCGAAGTGCGGACCCTAGCGGGCAACTGCCACGAGGCGCACGCACTCGTGGTGGCCACGGGCGCGCGGGCGAACTACCTGGGACTGCCTTCCGAAGAAGCGTACAAGAACCGGGGCGTCAGCGCCTGTGCCGTGTGCGACGGCGCGTTGCCGAGATTTCGCAATAAGCCGCTGGTCGTGGTCGGCGGCGGCGACTCGGCGGTGGAGGAGGCGACGTACCTCACGAAATACGCGTCCAAAGTGCACATGGTGCATCGCCGCGACAAGCTGCGGGCCAGCATGATCATGCAGGAGCGGGCGCTGGGAAACTCGAAGATTCATCTGGAGTGGAACAGCGTGCTCGAGGAAGTATTGGGCACCGACAAGGACGGCGTCACGGGCGTGCGGCTGGGGAGCACGGTCGGCGGCGGCGAGCGCGAGCTGGCCGCCAGCGGCGTGTTCCTCGCCATTGGGCATACGCCGAACGCCAACTTCCTCAAGGGCCAGGTCGACCTGACCGAAATGGGCTACATCCGCTGGACCCAGCCGTTCCGCACGGCGACCAGCGTGGAGGGCGTGTTCGCGGCGGGCGACGTGGCGGACGATTACTACCGGCAGGCGATCACGTCGGCCGGCACCGGCTGCATGGCCGCCCTCGACGCCGAGCGCTGGCTCGCCAGCCAAGGGATTCATTGATTTTGAACCGCGACGGCACGACGGGCACGACGGCCAAACACGGCTTTGCCACCTGAAACCCTCGTCGTGTCCGTCGTGTCGTTGTGGTTAATTCTTATACTTGCTTCCATGACTAAAACCGCGAAATTAGCGTTGGAGGACGGCACGGTGTTCACCGGCACGTCGATTGGCGCCGAGGGTGAGGTCGACGGGGAGGTGTGCTTCAACACGTCGATGACCGGGTACCAGGAGATCCTCACGGACCCGAGCTACCGCGGGCAGATCGTCACGATGACCTACCCGCAGATCGGCAACTACGGCGTGAACGCGGAGGACGTGGAGAGCGGCCGGCCGCAGTTGGCGGGCTTCGTCGTCCGCGAGCACAGCCGCACGCAGAGCAATTTCCGATCGGAGCAGAGCCTCAGCGAGTACCTCGAGCAGTGGGGCATTGTTGCAATCGAGTCGATCGACACGCGTTCGCTCGTGCGCCGGCTCCGCTCGCGCGGGGCGATGAAGGGCGTGCTTTCGACGGTCGATCTCGATGATGCGAGCCTGGTGGCAAAAGCGCAATCGAGCCCCGGCCTGGTGGGCCGCGACCTGGTGCGCGAAGTGCTGCCCGATCAGCCGTTCGAGTGGGACCAGCCGCTGAGTGCGTGGACGCGGTTGAGCGGGGAGCGGGGAGCACGGAGCACGGAGCAAGAGAAGACGGGGGCGCGGCCGCATGTGGTGGCGCTGGATTATGGGATGAAATGGAATATTCCGCGGCACCTGGTGGATTTGGGTTGCCGGGTCACGATACTTCCGGGGACGGCGACCGCGGAGGACGTGCTGGCCCAGCAGCCGGATGGTGTTTTTCTGTCGAACGGGCCCGGGGACCCCGAACCGCTCGAATATGCGATCGACACGATTCGCGGCCTGCTGGGTAAGAAACCGGTTTTCGGGATTTGCCTTGGCCACCAGTTGCTCGGTCTGGCGTGCGGCGCGAAGACGTTCAAGCTGAAGTTCGGTCATCGCGGGGCGAACCACCCGGTGCAGAATCTCCGCACGGGGGCGGTCGAGATCACGTCGCAAAACCACGGCTTCGCGGTCGCGGAAGATTCATTGCCCGGCTTCCTGGAAGTGACGCACCGCAGCCTGAACGACGGCACGATCGAGGGCCTCTCGCACCGCGAGCTGCCGGCCTACAGCGTGCAGTATCACCCCGAGGCTTCGGCCGGGCCGCACGACAGCGACTATCTTTTCGATCGATTCTGGGAACTGATCGACGGCCAGAACTAGCCGCTCATTCCTCGAACAACACGCACAGCACGTCGACGGCCGCCAGTGCCCGCTCCGGACGCCGCACTTCGCCTTCTGAAAAATCACCGCAGATG
>CAZHIV010000048.1:0-3624 GCA_964532675.1 uncultured Planctomycetaceae bacterium | reverse complement strand
GGTGGGTCGAGTCCGCGAGACCCACCAATGCGTGATAACGGTGGGTCTCGCGGACTCGACCCACCCTACGGCTTTGGTGAACCCTGTATGCCCCGCGTCATTGTTCTCGACACGCTCGCCCAGGAAGGTCTCGAACTGCTGGCCGCTGCGCCGGCGATCGAGTACGAAGTGCGCACGGGGCTCAAGGGCGAGGCGTTGCGCGAGGCGCTGGCGCAGTTCGACGGGGCGATCTGCCGGAGCGGCGTGAAGATCACGGCCGACGCGCTGGAGGGCAACCGCCGGCTGAAGGCGATCGTGCGTGCCGGCGTGGGCACGGATAACATCGACAAGGACGCGGCGACGCGGGCCGGCATCGTCGTGATGAATACGCCCGGCGGCAACACGCTCAGCACGGCCGAGCACACGATCGCGCTGATGCTCGCGCTGTCGCGCAATATCGCCCCGGCGTACCAGAGCCTGCTGGCCGGGCGGTGGGACCGCAACAAGTACGTCGGCACGCAGGTAGCCGGCAAGACGCTGGGCGTGGTGGGCCTGGGGCGCATCGGCGTGGCGGTGGCCAGGCGGGCCTTGGCGCTGGAGATGAACGTGCTCGGCTCCGACCCGTTCCTCTCGCCCGAAAAGGCCAAGGAGCTGGGCGTCGAGCCGGTGGACACGGTGGAGGCGATGCTGCCGCGGGTCGATTACCTGACCGTTCACACGCCGCTGACCGACGAAACGCGCGGCCTCATCGGCTTGGCGCAGTTGGAAACGATGAAGCGAGGCGTGCGGCTGATCAACGCGGCGCGGGGCGGGATTTACGACGAAGCTGCGTTGGCGGAAGGGCTCAAGTCGGGCCGCGTGGCCGGGGTCGCGCTCGATGTGTACGCGACCGAGCCGTGCACCGACAGCCCGCTGTTCGGCCTGCCGGGGGTCGTTTGCACGCCGCACCTGGGCGCGAGCACCGAGGAAGCGCAAACGCAGGTCGCCACCGAGGCGGTCGAGTTGCTGGTGGCCTATCTCACCACCGGGGCCATCCGCCACGCAGTCAACGTCGCGTCGCTCGACCCGAAGACGCTGGCCTCGCTGCGCGGCTATCTCGACGTGGCCCACCGCCTGGGCATTTTGCTCGCCGGCCTCGAGCCGGGCGGCGTGCGGGCTTGCCGGCTGCAGTACCGCGGCGAGATTGCCGAAAAGGAGACGAAGGTGCTCACGGCCGTGTTCGCCGCCGGCCTGTTGCAGGGTGCGTTGGACCAGGAAGTGAACCTGGTCAACGCCGAGCTGCTGCTCCGGCAACGGGGAATCAAGCTGAGCGAGGAATCGCGCACCGAGATGGGCTCGTTCCGCTCGTCGATGACCGCCGAGGTGACGACCGATCAGGCGCAGCGGCGGGCCACCGGGACGATCTTCGGGCAGCACATGCCGCGGCTGGTGGCGCTCGACGACTTCCGGCTGGAGGCATACCTGGACGGCTGCTTGCTGGTATTCCGCCATCGGGATGTGCCGGGAATCATCGGTTCGGTGGGCACGATTTTCGGCCGGCACGGCGTCAATATCGCCCAGATGGCGGTTGGCCGGGCGACACCCGGCGGCGAGGCCGTGGGCGTGTTGAACCTCGACAACGAGCCCTCGGCCGAGGCCCTGGCCGAGGTCCGACAGCATCCCGCCATTACCTTCGCCACGGTGGTCCACCTGCCGCCCGCCGGCCAGTTGCCGAGCTGGCTGCAGTAGCAGTAGGTCAGGCTGTGCCTGACAGCCCGACATCGGACCGTCAGGCACAGCCTGACCTACCGGCGCAAAAGCCATACAGGCGGAATAACTGCGCCCGAAACGGGTCCGTTTTCTTCTTGGCGGATGGCGGCCGGCAGAGATGAAAAAAATTCCCGCGGCCGGCAGGCGCTGTGAAAAACTCGGTGCTACTTTTAAGAGAACTCACCCACCCAACCGTCCTCCCGCCAGGGGCAACGAATCATGAGCACCGCCATCCTTTCGGCGCCGCTTTCCCAGCGCATCTACGAAGCATTGTCCACGAACCCGCACGTCTCGAATCGCCAGGTTCGCGTGGAGGCCACTGACGGCCGGGTCGTCCTCATGGGCAGCGTCCGCTCGTTCTTCCAGAAGCAGATGGCTCAGGAGGCCATTCGCCGGATCGACGGCGTCCAGCAGATCGACAACCTGCTGGAAGTGAACTGGGCGTGAGTCGCTAGGCGCAAGGAGTTAGTCGTTAGTCGTAAGTGGAAACTTACGCCTTACGGCTTACGACCAGCCCCTACTCCGCCCGCCCCAAGCACACGAGGCACATGTCGTCGCTCTGATCGACGCCATTTACAAAGCGGCGGACGTCTTCGAGTATGTGCGGGCCGAACTCGCCGCCCGCGACCGGGGACTTGATCAGCTCTTTCAGCCGCTCCAGGCCGTACAGCTCGCGCTGGCTGTTCATCGCTTCGCTGAAGCCGTCGGTGAACATCGTGAGCACGTCGCCCGGCTCGAGCTTGTGCGAATACGCTTGATACTCGTATCCTGCCGCGACGCCGAGCGGCAGGCCGGCGGCGTCCTCGCCGATTTCCTCCACCGCTCCGCCCTGCCGGCGCAACAGCGGGGCCATGTGGCCGGCGTTGACCAGCATGAGCTCGCTCGTGGCGGGGTTGAGCACGGCGGCGATCAACGTCACGAAGCGGTCCTGCCAATCGTGGTGCGCGAAACCTTCGTTCATCTGCTGCACGGCCTTGGCGGGGTCGGGCTCGCTGGCCAGCGAGAACCGCACGTCGGCAGAGAGCCGGGCCATGAGCAGGGCCGCCGACATGCCTTTGCCGGCCACGTCGCCGACGATCACGGCATGCCTCCCGCCGGGCAACTGCACGTAGTCGTAATAATCGCCGCCCACGTGTCGGGCGGCCTGGTAGTAGTCGAAGAAAAAGTAGCCCGGCACCTGCGGCGGCTGCGAGGGGAGCAGCGACCGCTGCACCTTGCGGGCCAGCTCCAAATCGTGCTGGAAGGCCTGCTGGGCCAGGACTTGCTCGTGCATCTTGGCGTTGTCGATCGCCACGGCCGCCTGGCTCGCCACGCCCGCCAGCACCTCCATGTCCTCGTCCGTGAACCGCGCCCGCTGGTTGAGCGTGTCGATCTGGATCACGCCGATCGGCTCGCCGTCCACGCCGATCATCGGAGCGCAGACCATCGAGCGGATCGAGAAATCGGCGATGCTCTGCGCCATGCCGAATCGCTCGTCGCTGGTCGCGTCGGCCGAGAGGATCGCCTTGCGCAGGTTCATCGCCTCTTCGACGATCGTGCGGCTGATGCGCATCCGCTGCTCGTCTCCGGCGCGGCGACACTTGGCCGCCACCGGCACCAGCGGTCCGCCCGGCTTGGGACGCATCACGACGAAGCCCCGATCGGCCTGCACGAAGATTTTGAACAGGCTGTCGAGCAGCTTGGGAAGGATGTCTTCGACCGACAGCGTCTTGGCCAGGTTGTTGGAGATCTCCAGCACCGCAGCGAGCTTGACTTCCGGCTTGGCCGAAAGGCGCCAGCTCGCCGAGCCGCCGCTCACGTCCAGCGTCGCCATGACGCTGGCCCGCCCCGGCGTCTGGGTGTCGTCGACCAGCTCCGCGATGCTCGTGTCGGCCAGTTGCTCAATAAGGCCGGGCG